>JAPYVP010000039.1 GCA_028276785.1 Candidatus Nanopusillus sp.
TCCAGTTTTTACAAAAGAAAATCAGGAGCTGTATAATAAATACAAAGAAGAAGCAGATAAATTTGAGAATCTGGTACTTGTAGGTAGGTTAGCGGAGTATAGGTATTATGATATGGATGATGTAGTAAAAAGGGCACTGGAGGTATTTGAGGAGGGGATTAAATGAGTGATAGTGTTTGTGCAGTAGTTGTTACATATAACAGAAAAAATTTATTGATTGAGTGTTTAGAAGCTTTAAGAAAACAAACAAGACCTATACAAGGAATATATCTTATAGACAATGCTTCAACAGATGGAACTCCTGAACTCCTATTGGAGAAAGGTTATATAAGTGAATTGCCGCCTCAAAATTTAAAAGAGCCGTGGGAAAAGGAGTTTATCATACAAAATTTAACGAATAGAGAAGAAATAAAATTACATTATGTTAGAATGCACGAAAATACAGGAGGTGCAGGTGGATTTTATGAAGGTGTTAAAAGAGGATACGAGAAAGGTTACGATTGGTTATGGTTAATGGACGATGATGCAGAGCCAAAAGAGGATGCATTGGAAAATTTAAGTATCTACTTTAAGAATAGTAATATTATGGGTTTAGCTGGTGCAGTATTTTTACCCAATGGTGCTGTAGCAATCCACCATAGAGGGAGGATAAATTTCAAAAATGTTTTTCCTTTAATTCAAATCCCATTACAATTAGAGGAATACCAAAAAGAAGCGGTTGAAATTGACATGGCATCGTTTGTAGGTTTATTAGTAAAAAGAGATGCTATCAAAAAAATAGGTTTTCCTAAAAAAGATTTTTTCATTCATCATGATGATTTAGAATATTGCATACGTCTAAGAAGTATAGGGAAAATTTTACTAGTACCTAAAAGTATAATATTTCATAAAGAAGCTTCAAAAAGGGGAGTGGAGAAACGTTTTTTAGGAATAAGAAAATTGAGAAAAGAGTTTAACGAATATTGGCTTACCTATTATGGTATTAGAAATCTTGTATGGTTGGGGAAAAGGTATTCTAAAAGCAAAGTTTTATTCTATTTTCAAATGTTCAAAACTTTGCTACGGCAAATATTAGGAATAATTTTATTTGACGATAATAAGTTAAAAAGAATTAAATTTATCATAAATGCTTATTTAGATGGGTTGCGAGGGAAATTTGACAACAAAAAACCTAAAACATTTCTGTACAAAAAATGAACGCTAAAAATTTATTGAAAGTCTGTATATAATACTTTTATCAACTAGGCTGATGCGATATAGTGCATGGAGAGCAGATAGGGAAGCTGGGGATCGCGAAGATGAGTGGTAAAATAAAAACACATAAGATGATTTTAAGTCCATATGGTGCAACGTTATTTCCTTTACTATTATTATTTATGTCTTTCATTTTCCCACCCTCACTATATGAGCATTATGTTAATGAACCTGATTATATGTTTTTGAATTTTAAAATGTTGGCTTTTGGGCTCTTATGTGTATTCTTTTATTATATCGGTATTTCTATTTCTAATTATAGACCTATTTTTAATTTTAGATTAACCAAAAAGAAGATCAAATTATCAATTTTCTCCTATTTAGGGCTTATTTTAGTTATAGTTATTCTCCTTCAATTACTTTCCATTTTTTTGGTTTTTGTATATTTCTACAAAGCTGTTTATTTAAATCTATTAGAAATTTTTATTTCTGGTAAAGGACAATTAATCAAAGACTATTTGGGTACAGAGGTAAGAATACCGTTCGGATTAGGAGCACTGCCAAGTTTTATTATAGGTATTAAATTTTGGTTATTATACAAATGGTACGCTTTTCAAGCGGAGTTAAGCCATCTTAGCAAGGGTGAATATTTTAAACTTAGAATAATTATTTTGCTGTCTATAACCCTGTTTATAATCTCCAATATAATTCTTGTAAACAGACCACTATTGATGATTTTTTTATTGGGATGGTTTCTTATTTATTCTTATTTCAATAAGGGTTCGATATTCAGAAGGATTGTAAAACTGTCTATCATAATTGTCTTAATCTTTATAATTGTGCAAATTTTTAGATCGGCTGGTGTAGATAGTTATGAAAACTTTGACGAATTAGTCTTAGGTAGATTACTAGGGTATACTATCGCTGATTTTAACAGATTTGCTCTTATGATTGAAGGAAAATTAAGCTATGTAGATGCTGGAATTTCACGAATTTTTTATATATTACCCGTTCTTAAAATACCTTTGACTAACGTAGCTTTCTTTGACCTTCGAGAATATGCATCTTTAGCTTTGTCTGCTGTTGGTAATGCTGGCTTAAATTCTTCATTAAATATGGCAACATTATTTGGTGGTATTTATCAATCTATAGGAATGGCTACGCCACTGTACTTTACTGTACTAGGTTTTATCGGGAACCGTTTATATATTTCATTCAAAAATGGAAAAACTTTTGGAATAATATTTTATCCGCTATTTTATGCTTCTGTTGCCTTATGGATGATTGATGTTAATATTTTCTTTATGTACTTTCTTTATTTTTTTTATAGCTTTATCTTTGTGGTTTTATACGAAGCATTTGTAAATATAAAAGGAGGATGTAGATTAAATGAGTAAAGTTTATGGCGTTATAGTAACTTATAAACCCAACGTTGAAATTTTAGAAAAATGTGTTAATAGTTTGGTAAATCAAGTGGACAAGTTAATTATCTTAGATAATACTCCGGGTAAATTTCAATTATTAGAAAATTTTAGAAAGAAGCAAAATATTGAAAT
>JAPYVP010000009.1 GCA_028276785.1 Candidatus Nanopusillus sp.
TATTTATCTAATTCCTTTATCTTATCTATACTACTTGGACCTATTGTAGCAACAATTTTTGTTTTCTTCATAAAAGATATATAAAAATTGAAACTTTTAATTACAAAAAACCAAAAATATTATTTAACCTTTAATATATCATCATAAATTATATGTTTAATAAGATATTTAAATATCAAAGATTTAAAGTTAATCATGAGTGGAGTATTTAAATTATATGATATTAGAGGTATCTATGGAAAAGATTTAACAGATGAACTATTATATAAAATTGGATATGCATTTGGGAGGTACTTTAATAACCATGAATCAATAGGAATTGTAAGGGATATAAGATTATCTTCTCCAAGAATAAGAGATATTTTAGTAGAAACATTAGTTTATACACATAACGTAATAGATTTTGGAATTGGATCTACACCAATGGCACACTATTTAGCAAAAGTTTACAATATTCCGGTATTAATGATAACTGCATCACATAATCCTCCACAATATAATGGGATAAAACCAATTAAAAGCGATGGAAATGATTTACCAAAAGAAGAAATTGATAAAATTGAAAAATTAACATATGAAAATATAAGACCTACTCAGAAAGAAGGAATGTTAGAAGTTATTGAAGGAGCAATAGATATTTATAAGAAACATCTAAAAGAGAAGTTTAAGGGAGTAAGTGGATTTAAAGTTGGTTATGATCCTTCAAATTCTGTATTAACTTTAATGAAAGATGTATTGACGGATTTAGGAAACGAAGTTATAGCAATTAATGATAACATAGATGGAACTTTTCCAGGTCATGGACCAGATCCTTCAAAAGATGAAAATATTAAACCTTTACAAGAATTGATGAAAAATAGAAATGATTTGGATATCGGATTTATTTTTGATGCTGATGGAGATAGACTGGGTATAGTAGATAAATATGGAAATAGAATAGGGATGGATAAATATATAATACCATTTATTAAAAAAGATAGAACATATGTATTAGAAATATCTTTACCAATTTATTTAAGAAAATTAATAGAAGAACTAGGAGGAAAAGTAATTGTAAAGAGACCTGGTCATACTTTTGTTAAATTTGCTGGTCAACAAAATAGAGCATATTTATGTATTGAATATACTGGTCATATTTATTTTGCTGAAAATGATTATATTGATGATGCATTATTTGGTGCATTAATGTTATTAAAATATATGAAAAAAGGTGTAGATATAAATAATTTAAATATTCCAGAATTTGTATGGTTAGAAAAAGATATACCAATAAATAATCCAAATTTAATTGATAAAGTAAAAGAATATGGAAAGAATAATGGATTTGCATTAAATGATCTAAATGGAGATTTAGATGGTATTGAATTACTAAAGGATAATTTGAGAATATTGGTAAGATACTCAGGAACAGAACCATTATACAGAGTTGTAATAGATTCTTATGATAAAAGTATAGATGTTAATAAAATATTTGAAGATATAGTAAAATTAAATACATAAATATTTTTTTATTTAAAATATGTAGATTAATCATATTAACATTATCTCTTTCTTATACAATGTACTAACCCAATATATTTTAATTTTTCTTCTATAAATTTACATTCAAAATCTTTATTTAATTTATCTAATAATTTACTAACAGGAATTTTAGTATTATAAGCGTGATATTCAAATCCAATTTCATCAAATTCTTTTATTGTATCATAATCCTTTAAAATAATATCATATTCACATCCTTCACAATCCATCTTTAATACTTGTGCATCTATATTATATTTTTCAATAATATCGCTTAATTTACCTGCAAGTATTTTAATTCCTTTATTATTGGAATTAAAAAGAGAAAATGCTACATGAACAACATCTTTAGTATTAATTGTTATATAATCTTTTTCATAATTTATTCCCATATTTATTGGAACAATTTTATCTTCCATATTATTTAATTTTATATTTTCTATCATTTCATTATAAGCATCCGGATGTGGTTCGATTGCATATACTTTTTTAGCACCTTTTAGGATAAAATATATTGGTGAATCTCCAACAAAAGCACCAATATCTAATACATTTTTATCTTTTACATTAAAAAACTTATAATCTTCTTCTTCAAATACTTCATATATTGATCCATAAAAGTGTTTAAATTTTACATTATTCTTTTCCCAATAATTTTTATAATATAACCAACCAGATTTTAATGATTTGATTATACTTCCAGGTCCCAAAATTTCAATTTCTCTTAAAGGTAACTGAAAAGTTTTATTATTTATTTTCAAATATATGTTGTCTTTGGTCATATTTTCAATATATTTTGAGTAATATATTATTCTAGGATAAAGAAATCTGGATACAGTTATAGTTTCTCCATTTTTCAATTTTAATTCAATATTTTGTTTTCTTAAAATTAAATATTGATATAAACTTGGTGATAAATTTTTAATTAATTTTCTTGATTTAAGTATAGCTTTAGGTCCAATTAGTAATTTTCTTATTTTATTCATTATTATGGGTTTTTAAAAAATTTTTTAAATGTTATATATAAGTAAAATTCATAATTTTAATTAAACAATTATTTATAGCTATCCAAAGCGTTT
Source organism: Candidatus Nanopusillus sp. (assembly GCA_028276785.1). GTDB lineage: Archaea > Nanobdellota > Nanobdellia > Nanobdellales > Nanobdellaceae > Nanobdella. The sequence goes on from JAPYVP010000009.1 coordinate 2,601, forward strand.
TCAAGTTTATTATCCAACTTTTTAGCAAAAGAACCCCAAGATATATCAATACCTTTTATATAATTTTTATTTTCTTTTCCTTTTTCTATTAATTTGTCTTTATTTTTAACAAAATATTCTAATGAATTGTATATTTCATTAATCATATGCTCTTCATAAAATTTTTCTTTTATCCAATAAACTCCAGGAGCATTCTTTAATAATTCATAGTTTCCAGAAGGATAAACATTAATTAAATATTTTCCGGCAGCTAATGATTCTAAAGGAACTATTCCAAAATCCTCCATATATGGTATATAAATACAAGCTAAAGACTTTGCATATAATTCTCTTAATTTTTCATCAGATAAATTTGAATATAATTTCACATTATTTTGTAAATTATATTGCTTAATTAATTTTAATATTTCTAAATAATATTTTTTGTTTTCAACATTTCCAACTAAATATAATTTATATTCTGAATACTTTTTAATAAACTTTGCAAATGCTTTAATTAACATATCTTGTCTTTTTGATAATCCAATTCTGGCTACATATAAAAAATAATCTTCTGGATTATCATTATAAAAATTTAACAAATCTGCTCCTGGATATATAACATCTGTTTTTTCTTTATCTATTAAATTTTTATCTAATGCCCTTTTTCTAGATAATTCTGAATTAAATATTGCAAAATCTATTTTCTTCCAAGCTTTTCTTTCTAGATAATTATAAACATTTAATGCTACTTTATAAGGTAAAAAATAATATTTTTTAAATCTATACTTAATGTTCCAATAAATATCATATTTATATGCAGCCCTTAAAACCGTATGAGTATATGTAACTTTTGGTATATCAAAATCTTGATTAAATAATATCAACTCGGCAATACCGCCTGTAGATATTAATAATAAATCAAAATTATCAATATCATATTTTATTAATAAATTTAATAATGAGAATCCCCCTCTAATTAAATATCCTCTAAAAATCCTTTCATATTTTTTATCATATAAATTAATTATATCTTTTTCTTTAAAATCATAAGTTTTTTCTTTTATATAATTCCAAGTTAATATTTTTATTTTATTTTTAGATCTTTTATAGTATTCATAAACAACTCTTTCTGCACCACCTTTTGATTTTAACCAAGGATGAAATAACAAAATTTTCATAATAAAAAATAATTATAAAGATTCATAAACTTTCTTAAACATCTCTTCTATCTTTGATAATATTATATTTGAATCAAATTTACTCGCAATTTCTCTAGCTTTTTTAGATAATTCTTCATATTTATCCTTATTATTTTTCCATATTTGATAATATTTTAATATTCCATTGATATAGTCATCTATATTATTAAGTTTTGCATAATAAATTGATTCAGATTCCCCGAATGCACTTATTACATCTGGTAAATTTGATACAACTACAGGGTTCCCTACTGCTAAATTTTCCAATACAGCAAAAGGAAATATTTCATGTCTTGTTGGTAAGAACATTAAATTAACTGTACTTATAAAATTAATAAATTCTTCTTCACTTAACAGTCCTAAATATTTAACATTAGTTGGCAAATTTTCATATATTGGCTTATTACCGGTTATATAAAATTCTATATCATTATATTTCTTTAGATTTTCAGCGACTTTTACTAAAATATCTATTCCTTTTTCAATATTAACAACACCTGGACAAATTATTTTAAATTTATCATGACTTTTTTCTTTTGGTTTATACTTCTCTAATTCAATAAAATTTGGAATTACAAATATATTCTTAAAACCTCTTTTTCTATATATATTTGCTCTATATTCAGTCAAAAAATGATGATAAGAATCTTTTATTTTTCTAGCAATTATATTTTCTAATAAAGAGTAATAAATTCTTTGGATAGGTTTATCTAAGGGAGAATGATGACCAAAAATAACTTTATTTGAATATTTTAATATGTCAATTTGTGTTCCAAACCAAACATAAAATGCATATGTTACCTCTGTATCTATTAAATAACTTTTTATTTCGCTTATATCATGAAATAAGCCATATTTTTTCTTATGTTTAATTACTATATACTCAAAATTTAAATTATTTAAATCATACTTTTTATTAAAATCTGTAGTTATAACTTTAACATCATGTTTTTTAGATAAATAGGATGCAACTTTTATTATCCATTTTTCTCCACCCCTACTAAAAGATAGGTGTGGTAAATTAAATATAGCAATTTTCATTAACTATATAAAAATAAAAAAAGTTTTATAAATTTTTAAACATTTTGAATATTTAAATCCTCAAATATAAATTTTTTTAAATAATATTTTTTTAGATAATTTCTAAATAATTTATATAAAATAATCTTTGTTAATCTTTTAATATAATTTCTATCAAATATTAGTAAACATTCTAAATATTCCTTTAATGATATTTTATAATTAGTATTATATATAAGGTTTAATAGGATTTTATAACTTATTATTCCATATATTTGTCCTTTACATTTTGTTTTTTTATAAATATATTGTAGATCCTGTAAAAGCATTTCTAATGTCTGTCTATTATACTTTTTGCCAGTTAGGTTCTCCTCGTGTCTTCTATAATAAGTTAATGGTTCATCTAATTTTATAGCTCTTTTATTAAAATAGCACAAAAGGCCAACATCTAAAATGTAATAGATTTTTCTGAGATAGTCTATTAATTTGTTTTTATCTTTAATATTTAGAATCATGCTACTATTATTAGTTCCTATTGTATATTTTGGTTTTTTCAATGGCCTTTCTTTATCATCTTGAATTATCATAATTTTGTGAAAAATTAAATATTCATCATACTTAATATTTTTTACAACTTCAAATATTTTACTAATTTTATTTTCTGTAAACATATCATCATCATCTAATAAAAATATTAAATTACTAGAAGACTCTTTTATTCCTATAGCAAGTTCACTACCACAATAACGATCTGGACCATTTGGATCTAAATTTATTATCTTATAATTGGGAAAATTTTCTTTAATATAATTATCTATTTTTTCATCTTGATAATATTTTATAACAATTACTTCAATATCATTTAAATCTATTCCTTTTTGATTTTTAATACTTTGTAATGCATCTAATATATATTTCTTTCTTAAATAATCCATTACTATTACCGAAGCTTTCATAAAAGAATATAATAAAAATAAAATTTAAATAATTTATAAATTAAATTATGAGCCAATATATATTATTTTTAGCTTTTGAAATATCAGAAAAGGAATTTAAGAATAAAAATAAAATTTGTATCCGATAGACCAGGTCATGATAAAAGATATTGTATGAAAACCTCTCTATCTTATGAAGTAACACCATTAAAAGAAGGATTAAAGAAAACTTATGAATGGTATGTTAAAAATGAATGGTGGTGGAAACCACTAATAAATGATAAATTCTTTAAGGAAGATGAACCATGGAAAAAATAATTACTATCTTAGAGCCTTAATTATTTAATAAATTTTAGATATTGTAAAATCTAGGTTAATCTATATAATTTTCTATTAAAATTTCAAAATGAATATGCAAAAAATGTCGTATAACGTTAGTTATCCGACACAACTAAGCCAATAATAACCGTAGATCTGATACTCTTTTTAGAACTGCAACAAAATTAATGCTAAAATACGATACGGGTTCCTTAATTGTTAATGGTCAAAGCTTACCAACATGGATCCTTTGCTAAAAGAGACATTGTAATAATTGATAATAAAGATAGTAAAGGTAAGAGGGACTTAGTAATCTTCAGAAGGACGGCTTCTTTAAATAATCAATAATTGCTGAGCTTTCTATTAATACTTTCATCACTCCTCTTTCTCATTTCTTTAATTTCTCTCTCTAGTTCTTTAACTTCTTCTTCACTTAATATGCCAAAATATTTCTCCAACTTTTTATTCCTCAAACTTAACGATTCTTCTATTAACTCCTCGATTATATCGCTAAAGCTTTTATTACCTTTTATCTCATTCAACTTTCTGTATACATCATCCCTTATCATTATTGTTTTCATGATACAATTTTATAGATTTATATGCACTATAAGTAGATAAACTTTTAGATAAGTTTACCTTTAAGTAAATTTTATTACCTTATTTTTTTACATCTATTAATATATACCAATCTAAATGGTTTTTACTTTAAATATCTTTAAATTTATATATCTCTTTAGTATTTCTTTTAGCAAGAAATTTTAGATATTTTCTTATTAAATATATTTGTAATCTAGTGATTTTATTCCAACTAGCACTAGATAAAGCTAAACTAATCTTAAATAGAATGCTAGTAATTTATTAAAAGTAAGTTATCCAAAGTAGAAGTTATACATTATCTGTTTTATTATATCTTAAATGATTTGACCCCATACTATCTGAAGATCTAAAAATATATTATTAGCAACACATAATAAAATGAATATAATAAGGTAAAATTGTTAGACCAATAATGGACCATAATATGCTAACTATAATTGACATAGGTATAGATTTCTTCCAACTCACATTAAGTATATATTTATAGATAATAAAAGCAAATATAGAAGCTAAAACTCCCCCCATATAAAATGTTACAATATTTTCTTCCAATATATATGATAAAAAAGAAATTATAATTATTATAAAAGATACTGTTCCTGAAAGCATATTAACTACTAAAGTCTCTAAAAAGGATATATTTACCTTAGAATATTTAGCAGCCAAATAGGTAAGTATTGTAGATAAAATCAATCCCGCCATAAAACAGATTATTATGTCGCCAATACTTATTGCCAATGTTCCTACCGGTGTATCTGCTGTAAATATTCCTAATGTTACTGGACCTAATACTGGTGTTGAAAATGCTATAATATAAAATATCATAGGCAAGTTTGAATTAAAAATGAACTCTATTATAGTAGCTACAATAGATATAACAAAAGTTCTCCCCCAATCTAGATTAAACGCGACCTTATAGATAAATAAAGTTATTATAAAACTTATAATCATCAAAAGGTTTGTTCCCCAAATAAGTAAAGTAAAATATAAATAATAATTATTTGAAATAGTGGGGGAAAAGTCCAATATTGTTATTAATATTGTTGTTAATATGGGAAATATTATTGCTGAAAGTATAGTAGCACCTAAAACCTTCTCAAATGATACATTTCTATTAAAATCTTTTGTAACAAAATAAATTGGTATTGAAACCATAATCCATCCTACTACAAGAATTACTATCATTATCGTAATTGCTATCCCAATATCTACTGCTACTGCTAATAATTCTAGATTGCCCATCCTATAAAATATAAAATTTCTGTATATTTATATTGTTTTGGCTAAAGAATATTTAACATTTGTAAAATTTTTTATGGTATTAGTATGTGGATATCATAATATAAATATTCAAAAGCTTCTGAAGAATATACCTTACATTGGAGCTAGATGGCATATTCAAACCAAAAAGAAATAGAGAACTATTGAAATCTTACTAATAGATGGGTCTTGAGTTTACTCCAGATTATTTCACAGTTTTAGTAAAAGACGAATCAGCTCTATGATCTAAAATAAAAATACATGATCTGCTTTCAGAAGAAATAAAAAAGATTTTAATAAATTCCCTCATAAATTTATATTATTTATCATATTGGGTAACTTCTCTAATGGATAATTTAGTATAATATATATTTTATTACTATTTTTATCAGGTTTAAACATTATTTATATAACAACATTAGAATTTTAGTTAATGTATTAATCATTTTGATTGCATCTATTTCATCATCTTTAGAGAAATATTTGAGTTTTTCTATTGTATTTTTTATATTTAATTTTGGTGATTGTTTATCTTTATTTAATAGATTTTCGTAAATATATATAAGATCATTTGCAAAACACAATCCCAAAGCATAAGGATGTGGATATTTTTCCTGTATAAATCTTTCACATATTTTCCCATTTTTCTATTACTATATCTTTTTGATTAATATATCATGGATTAAAGTAATATAATAGTTCATCGTTCATATTAGAATTAATACTTCTAACATATTTATAAATCATTAGAAGTTATACTTCTAATAATATTTAAGAATATTATGTGAAACAAATATTACTGCCCCCCATAACTATTTCATTAAGTAAATAATTGTCTAGACCAAATATAAAAAATTTATAATAAAATTCCAATTAGTAATAGAATTGCCCAAATTAATAAGATAATTCCAGAGAATATGTTCGCAATAGCTAATGTAAAGAATTTAGCTCCATAACTTCCCATTCTTTTTGATAATAAAGACATTATAATATCATTCAAACTTGGGATTGAAGTTTTTACTGTTCTACCACCCATATTAATGCTACCTTTATTATATGTACTTGCTAAGAATAATCCTAAAATACCTGTAGACATGTCTGGAACAGTAACCTTTACTGGTTTCATATTTATCATTTTTCCAGTATCTGCAAATCCACCTATAACAATATAATCTTCATTAATTGGTATATATTGTTCTACTAAATATGTATAGTAATGCTTCCTGAATGGCATAAAAGCTCTCTCTATTTTTGCTCCAATATTAAATTCTGATGGCAATACTTCGTCAGTCGTTACATATCTTTTTAAGTCTCTTGTTTTACTATGTTCCAATCTAAAACCATAATTTTTCATATTAAACAAATTTACTTGGGTGTTCGTACTTGCAGCTTGTTTTACATACGAAAGGACATCATCGCTAATCTTTTTAATAGCAAGCATACTTATCAAACCCAAAGTATTTGTTGCTAAACTATATGGCTGTATTTCAATTATATTGGTTCTTACTTCAATATTTGGTGCCTTTTCTAAATCTACTGCTAAAAAACCAGTTTCATCTACAAGTAATGCAGGTATTCCGGCAGCAAAGCCATCTATAAATTTAGATTCCCAATATTCACTATTCCCTCTACTTACTTTATGTACATACCAAGTAGAAATAGAATAATATATACAATCCTGTCCACTAATTGGTGATTTTAGAGGTTGGTGTCCGTATGGTATAAACTTCCCCTTAACTTTATTTAAACCATAAGTCGCAACATGTATTTTAGAAATCGGGGTATTGACTAAAATATTATATATTGTATATTTCTTAAAACCCAACATGATTAAGATAATAGATGATACTAATAGTACTACCGGAAATATTATTGTATCTGAAAATAGCCACCAGAAAATAAATATGACTATATAAATTCCATAATCTATATAATTCTTTGCTTTAATATTTTTTGCATATGGGGGTATATAATTATGATATTCAGTTCTTGTGCTTGACAAATTTTTAGCATATGGTAATTCAGACGCTTTAAAAGTCCATTTTTTATTTTTCTGTTCATTTTCTTGTTGTTGATATTGAAAATTTTGAATATTTGTTTGTTGTAAATTTTCTCGTTTTTTATTTACAGGATTAAAAAAATTTGGAAAATTTTGCTGCATATTTTCAGAATTCTAGCCTTGTAGATACATCTTGTTTTGCTTCTTCAGGTGCTCTATATAAAGGCATTGGTTTTATACCAGCCATACCAGCAATAAAATTATATGGTATCTGTTCTATCTTTGTATTTAACATTGTTACTGCTTCATTATAAAATTGTCTTGCATCTGCTAGTTGTGATTCTAACTCAACAATTATTTGCTGTAAGTGCATTACATTTTGATTAGCTTTTAACTCCGGATAATTTTCTATTACTGCAAATAGATATCTAAACATTCCCGTAATCTGATTTGATAAATTTATCTTTCCCTGTATATCATCTGGAGGTATACTCATAAATTGGGATCTCAATTGAGTTACCCTCTCAAAAACAGATTTTTCATATCTTAAATAACTACTAACTGTTTCTACTAATTTTATTAACATATCATGTCTCTTCTGCAATAATACATCTATATTAGACCATGCCTTTTCTGCATTTTTCTTCAATGCTATTAGAGAGTTGTATACTGCTATATAAAATCCTATTCCCAGTACTAAAAATACTACTAAAATAATGACAACAATAAGCCAAGACCCCATTAAAAGAATAAAAATCTTGTTACTTTTAAATTTTATTAACATTAAAACTTTATTTATATAATACAAAAAACAGACAGTAATTATCCTATATAACATTAAAAACTATAAAAATAGTTGATAATATAAATAATCATTTTAAAATTATATTTAACTTATATGATATGCAAATGCAGTTATCCTATTATCAATCATATTATCAATTATAAAATTTTGTCTTAATTTAATAAGATGTTTAATAAAGAATTTTTAAACATTATATTAAATTAATAGGTATGGCAAATGAAGATTCTCTAGGTAAAGCTTTAACAAGAGTTATTATATATTCAGCAATATTCGTAATAGTAATGGGAGTTGTACAGTGGTTCTTTACAGGAGGATTACAAATGCTATATAATATGACAGGTATTGGGGCAATTTTAGGATTAGAAAATTATTCAATATATGCTATTATCCTTGTAATGATTATATTTGGATGGTTCGTAATAGTTTCAGTAGCATCAATGTTTTATGCAATGTTTAAACCAAAGTATGGAGAATCTTCAGCATCAGCAATAAGAAGTTTAATAAAAATTTTGGGAATTGGTGGTATATTTGCAGGTATCGCTGGTGCAGCTGGTGGGGGCGTTGCAGGAGTAGCATTAGGAGGTTTTATTGGTATGATAATAGGTTTTGCAACACAACAAGTTTTAAGCCAAGCTATTGCAGGTGTATTCTTATTATTAAGTAAACCATTCGAACTTGGAGATGTTGTAGATGTAGCTGGAGAGACTGAAATAAAAATAATAGATATAAATGCAATGTTTACAAAAGCATTAAGAAATGACGGAAATACGGTATTAATTCCAAATAATATGATAATTTCACAAAAAATAGTAATAAGAAAGAAAGCTAAAGGGCAGCAATAATTTCTGTATATTTATTATATATTTCATAAATCTTTTTTGGATTATTATCTAAATATTCTCCTAAAGTATATCCCAATATCCTCCCATAATTCTCTATTTCTTTAAATAATTCCCTGTTTTCTTCAATTAAACCTATAGTATTTCTTATGATATTCTGAAGTTTTTTATTATATATAAATTCCAACATTCTTTTCAAAGTATTTAAGTATTCTTCTCCACTTTTGAATATATAGACATTTTTAGATATTTCTTCAATTTCTTTTTTATCTAGTTTTCTATATTTTTCAAAGAAACCATCCAATAATCCATTAACAAAAGAAGCAAAAACAAAATTAATTATTTCAAATGGATTTACATAATATTTCTTTTTTATTATATTTAAAATTATTTCTTCCGCAAATTTCTTTCCCATTCTATATGGTAATAAATTAAAATCTAAATTTTGATATATTAAAATATTGTCCAATTCAAATGCAAGAATTAACCCCCATTTTTCTACAGCTTTTTTATCAATACAGACTGAAAATTCTTTCTTATCAAAAGATTCATAATTAAACGGTACTCCCATTATTTCTTCTAGTCCTTCGTAAAGTGATATACACATTTTTGTAGTATTTTCAGGTAATTGATAACTAGAATAATCAATAATTATTTCTTTATTATGCATTGACCGGAAGTAATGAAAAAATTCTAAATTTTTTATTGATCTATACTCAACTTTAAAGTGTTTCATAATTTCTCTATTATTTTTCAACTTCTTTTTTATATTTTCTACTTCATTTAATAAGTATTTAGACTTATAAATACCATTCTTGAAATATAAAAATAGTGTAATCAGCATAAGGCTTATGATATTTATTGTTTGTCTTTGTAAAATTTTGTCAAGATTATGTTCCATTATCATAAATTTATTCTGGCAAAACTTTTATTTTTGTTATTTAGTAGTAAGTCTATTTATAAATCTAATAAATTAAACTAGACATTTGAATTTCACTAAATGTTTAATAATAAACGTCAATAAAGAATAATATTATATAAGGACATTCTAATCTTGTTTATCCTAAAGATCTGGCATTTCTAATATATATAATAGTGTCTTAAAATATAATAGGATATAGAACAAAAAATAAATTATATAATTTTTTATAAAATCTCTTAAATTAATATTCATTAATCTTTTGCCTTTTTAGAGAAGATAAAACCTTTAGATAATTATATATGATAATCCTTAATAATCACTCAGAAATCCATAAAACTTTACTAATCTTTTTTTCATATAATAAAATTTTTCATATCTATTTATTTTTAAATTTCCATATACTTAATATAAAAAATGATCTCAATACCAACCTGGTTTATATATGCCTTATTAGGAGCAATATTTGCGGCTTTTTCTACAATATTTGCCAAAATCGGATTACAAGGAATAAATTCTACTACTGTAACAACCCTTAGATCAATTATTATGACATTTGTTATATTTATTATATTTATGTTAGAAATTAGAGATATAAACATCTTATTTAATTTGTCTAATAAAGATTATATATTTATAATATTGAGTGCTATATTTGGTGCACTTTCCTGGATAGCTTTCTTTTATGCACTAAAAATTGGAGAAGCTAGTAATGTTAGTATAGTAGATAAATCTAGTCTTTTATTTGTTATTTTATTAAGTATCTTAATATTAAATGAAAAAATAACAATTCAAAAGGCTATTGCTAGTATATTAATGTTTATTGCTTTAGTATTATTAGTTATATGATCTTTTAATATTGATTATTAGTTAGAATCATTAATCATATATTCTATTAAATCATTAACATATGGATTATTCCACAATCCAAAAGGATCACCATTATATCCATTCCAATTGTATATTCCAATTATTTCTATACCCATATCACGTAATTGATTAATTATGTTTTTATAATATTTTATTGTGGCTCGATATCCCTCTTCAGAAGGACCATTCCAATATCCTAAACCCCCAGAACTTATATAACCTTTTAAATCCCCATTTCTAAATCCTAACTCACCCATAAAAAATTTAACATTATTTTTATCCGCAAATTGCTTATATTGCATAATAATACTTTTCATATATTCACTCATTGAAATATTTCTATCATTATAGATATAATCTCCATATAATTCTAAACCAATCATATCTAGTCTTATTCCATAATTATTTAGCAAATAATTATATAATTCCACTATCCTTTTAGAATTTCCCATATCTACATAATAAAATAATTTCGCCTCTGGTAAATATTCTTTCATTAAGAGATAATAGTGTGCTAATTGTTCTATTGGAACTGCATTAATTTCACTAAATCCAATAACAATATTTTTTCCACTATTAGTAATATTTGATAAATATTTTAAAAATTCTCTAATATCTTGATCATATTGTGACAAATCTGTAATACTATTTCTATCAGTTGTAACGAACAAATTTACATAAATTGGTTTATTATTTTTATTATTTTCATATAAATATAATATTTGCTCCAAAGAATGATTATAATTATTATCAAAGGTTATTATAACACCTTCTGTTATAGTTAAATTAGTCTGAAAATATTGATCTAATAATCTATAAGTTCCATTATTCGGTCCCCATGGAACATTCCAAAATATATAATACTGTTGATTATTTAAATTATTGAAAGAACCATTATGTAAATCTAAATTTGAAATTTCTGCTGAATAATTATTCAATTTATTATTTTGGAAATCTTGATATGAACTTTTATTTATTCCATATTGAAAAATTAAAGTTCCCAAAATAATAGCTCCCAATAATCCAGTCAATCCTTTTAAAAAATCTCTTCTACTTATATTTACCATTTAATATAAAAAATTACTAATCTGAGACATAAGGATTGCCTTTATCTGGTATAAATAATATAATTGTACCCTTATAATCTTTTACAGTAAATATTGGAGCACCATTTTCATATTTACCTTTGTAATCTACTGTTGCAACTGTATCTACATGCAAAATTCCGTAGCTTGTTGGATTTTTATCATTTGGTTTTCCTAAAATATAGCTAGCTAATTTAATAGCATTTTTTGCTTCATTTACTTGCTGTCCATTTTGATATACTATTATTATACTATCACTATTATAATCGTTTTTTAGTTGATTACTTCCTCCCCAAACACTATATGGATATGGACCATCCTCCGACATTGGCATTAATGCCAATGCTTTTCCTTTTTTTAGAGTTTCAACTATATTATATACATCTTTATCTGAAATTATTATATTATAATATATGTTAGAAGCGGGTAATATCCATTTATCATCCAGTTCAATAGCTTTATTTACGTTTGCTCTTCCTAATACAAAGTATACTGAATAATTACCTTTATTATATGAATTATATTCTTTTACTCTTGAAAATATATTTGCTATATTTATATCACCTCTTGATAGATATCTTAAGGGAATTTCAATTACTGCTTTGTTTCGTGTATAACGACTCTCTACTGATAGAATTGCATTATCACCGACTATTTTCGCATCTAATATTTCTAAAACTGTAAACTCTAGATTACTATTTCCAAATAATAATTCTTCTAAAGTTCTTGGACTTTGTACTGTAGTAGTTGTAGTTGTTGTTGGTGATGGTTTTGTTAAAGTTTCTGTCTTAGTTTCTGTAACTGTTTCTGTCTTTGTAACTGTCTTAGTAACTGTTTCTGTTTCTGTTTTAGTAACTGGTGGTTGTGTATATGTTGTAGTTTTAGTTATGGTTACGATTTCCGTTTTCGGTTCTGGTGTTGATGTGTATGGTGTTTGAGTGTCTGTATACCGTTTTGATCCTTCTTTAAAAATACCAGATAAACCAGAATACATGATTGCTGATGTAATTGCTGCAGTTGCTACACTAGTAGCTATGATTTTAAGAAAATCTCTTCTGGTAATTTGTCCTGTATTTTGGGTTTGTGCCATATAATGATATTGTTAGAATATATTATAAATTTTTCTTATATTATAAATTTTTCTATCCTAACAATCTCTTAATAACAGCAAATATATTATATATCAATGGCATTCAAAAGAATCTTACAAAAACTTATATGAAATTAAAAGAATTAATATTAGATATTTAATTAAAAATTTATTGGGTATTTTCTAATATTTTTTTAATTTCCAATAATTTATTTTGTAATAATTTATATCTACTAATTATTTCTTCTTTTTCTCTACTAATTTTATCTAAATCAGATTTTATTTTGCCAATTTCTATTTGCAAATTTTTAATCATTTCGTCTTTTTGATTTATAGTATTTTTCAGATCATCTCTTTCTTTTCTTAACTTTTCTATTTCTTCTCTTAAATTTTTTATTTGATTTTTTAGATCTTCTAATTCTCTATTAGAACTATTAAATGATATTATTAAATTTAATTGTCCAGATTTTAATTTTTCATATGTTTCTATTATAAGAGAACCTGCCTTTGTTTTTCCGCTAATGTGATTTCTTATAGTCTCTTCAGATCTTCCCAATTCATCTGCAATTAAACTTATAGGCATTCCTGCTTTATATCTTGCATAAGCTGCTGCTGCAATTGCTAAACTATCAACCCATGTAGATTTTTCATTTGGATCTTTTATCAATTCTAATATCTCTGGTCTATATAAAGTTCCTATAATTAGAAATGTTTCTAATTTTTTTATATCATTTTTTCCCATAGGATTTAGTGGTATATTTTTAGGATCTATACCCATTTTTTCTGATTGTGATTGTGTAGAAATAGTATCTACCATAACAATATAGTTGTAAATTAATCTTTATAAATTAAACGAAGAAACTAAAAAATTAATATTCAAAATATATTAAAATTATTCTATATCAATTTTCCAAATAATAAGTGCTAATAATGCTTCTATTATATCTATTATCAACGTTATTCCAGCTAGTATGTTTGTAAATAAGGCATTTATATCACCATTTCTAATGTAATGGACATATCCAAAAATTAATGTTAATAACATTATTAACCAAAATATTATGTTTGGTAAATAGTATTTTCTCCAATTTAATAAGAATATTAACCCAGATATTATAGATAATCCTACAAACATTCCTACAAATGCTCCTAATAATAAAGATACATTTATTGCTATTGCTCCTGCTACTAACATATGTATTCCAGCCCAAAAAGTAGCTAATAACATTCCAACCCAACCAATTATATTTTTTATTTCCATCTTGTAACTTTGTTATAAGAATTTATAAAATCTATAAAATTTATATTTAAATAAACATTATAAATAAAGATGAGAGGAAAAATTTTTGATAGTCTTATGCTATTTATAGGATATTATCTTCCAATATTTATTATAATTCTTGCAGGAGTTATATTTATTTTAACTTCAATATTTAAATATTACCATATTTATA
>JAPYVP010000010.1 GCA_028276785.1 Candidatus Nanopusillus sp.
CTTTCATAGGGCATTATTATTCCAATAGATTTAAGATGTTCAATTCTATCATAGATTTGTCTAGAAATGTGGTGCAAAGCTTTATAAGATGAAATAGATTGAGCTAAATCCATGGCAATATCTTTTATAAAACTATCCTTTAAATCCATATCATCTAAAAATCTTTTAATTGTAGAAGTTAAACGCTTATCATAATCATAACTCAAGTTTAACAAAATTCTAGTTCTACCAATAATTGTATGCTTATTCCAGTCCATTAAAACAGGTCTATATCTAGAACCATCATGATATGCTAAATGAGTTAATAGAGCATCCTGATTTAAGAAATCTGAAACATCATAAAAGAAAGCAATTGCTAAAGCATCAAAATCAGTAGCAGCTTCTAGTTCATCCTTTTCAGGGAAAACCTTGACTAAAGAATTTTTTCCAAAATAAATATCCTTAAAATATACATATTGAGACATAAGAAAAAAGAAAGAAAAAACTTAGGCCTTAGATAGATGCCGATGGTGATCCTCTGTAGCCTGGCATTGAAACTGCATTTACTACTTGAAATATTAATGCTATTACAACTACTGAAATTACTAATATAACTACCATTGGTAAGACGTTTAATAAGAATACAAATGCTTGTCCTGTTGCTGTAATACCTTGATATGTTTCAGTATATTCTGTGCTAACTAATTGTGCTAATGTATTTTGTGCTTGACTAATTGAGTTTTGTACTGCTGTGTTATTTGCATATGTTTGGCTTATTTGGTTCAATTGCTGTAATCCTAATGCATACTGTTGTGCTGTTAATGGCAATACTGTTGTACCAAATGCTCCTGTTATTACTATACCCAATACTGATAATAGGCCCAATACTAAAATTGCTAAACCCAATTGTACTAGTGCATATGCCCATGGCTCCATAACTTTTATAAATTTATTCCTCCTTTTTAAACTTTTTAATGGTTATAACTTATATATTATTACTTAAATCTTACTAAAAATTATTGTGAAAATAAATATTTTTTGAATACTTTTATTATTTGATCATAAATTTCCTCCATATCCTTAATCGAATCTCCTATTAGCTCCATGCTAGCAACTGTCTTCTCTATTTCTCTGATTCTATCTAACTCTTTTCTTTTGTTATCTTTTTTACTTTTGTTTTCTTTAGTCTCTTCATCTTCATTAGAATTTTCTTTTTTATCATCTTCTTCATTGGAATTCTCTTTTTTATTATCATCCTCATTAGAATTTTCTTTTTTATCATCTTCCTGTTTTTTGTATAAGCTAATAATAAGATAACAATCTTCTAATAAAATCAATAGTTTATTCTTTAATAGATCTATATCATCATTAGTAGCCCTTAATTTAGCTCTAGCAAATGAGAGTTGAAAATCTAATAGATGTGCTAAAAAAACATTCTTTAACTGTTGATCTATATATACCATTTTAACTTATTACTTATAATATCTTAAAGTTTCTTTTTTGCTTTTCAGAAAATTTAGGCTCTTCTTCATATAAGTTTGACTTTATAGTATATCCTCCAGTAACTGCACTTAAAATTTCCATAATTCTACTTAAAATATACATTAAAACCCTATAATCAACTTTACCCCATCTAATATAATCATCATAAGTCATAAGTTCAAGTAATATTTTTTCTAAAGTTCCTTTTTTAGATAAATCGTCTGTAACTTTAGCTGAAGATACATATAAATAAACATTAGTAATTAAAGATCTAACCTTTTTTAGATAATTTTCATCTAGAACCCTATAATTTGCAGAAACATATAAATTACTAGTGTTTCCTACTTCTTGCAAAAGTCTAATTATCTCTGGTAATAATTGATATCTAAGATCTCCTAATGATAAAAAGGAGGTATCGGCCATTACTTCTGAATAGCTGCAAGAGTTTTAGCCAAATTTATAGCATCTAACAAATACTGCTTTAAACCATTTTCTAGTTCTTCATCTAATTTAGTTGGTTTAAATTCCCACTCTGCTGGATATATCTCTTTTTTATGTAAAATTACTCTTACAATGTCTCCATCTATTTGTATTTCTGGAATTTGCTCATACTGTATTATATCAATTTGAGAAACAAACTTTATGTCTCTCGCATTCTTATCTATTATATACTTAAAGATATTTAAACCAGTAAGCAATATTCCCTGCATTCTATTAGTTTCTTTATTTTGTATTTCTCCAACTTTCATTGCTATATTTTTATTGATATCTAAATGCAATAAATAATACCTTGACTCACTTACTTCTTGTCCATTATAATAGTACTTTTTAGTAACCTTTGGTTTTGCTTTTGGCTCTTTTATATTAAACTCTATTATAATAGCTTCTTCTAATTCCTGAGGTTCCTTAAAAACTTTCATACCCATATATTTATATATAGGTGATAACATATATATAAATATATGGGTCAGGTATTAATAGATATTACCGTACCTGTGGCACCGGCAAGTAGAAAATTTATACATCATATATATGCAGGAGTAGGCTCTGCAGTACCTGAAATTACAAAATATTTTAAAAGAGATTTTGCTAAAATGACTAAGGAATTAAGTACTAAAATTACAGAAAGAGTTAAACCTGGTAGTTATATTAAGGGACAAATCATTTTAGAATATGATGATAATACAAAAAAGCCGCTTAAAATGTTTACAAAAGAATTAATAATTTATGATTCAGGTAATGTATATAATTACCCAATAATTGTAGAAAATAACAAGTAAGCTTAACCTAATGGATTAGTTACATGATAAGTCGCATTTGCTGAATATATACCATTTATTGGTAATGTTATATTAGTTAGATTAGTCTGATTTAGGAAAGTTACATAATGGATATTGCTTAAAGTTGATGCAAATGTTCTTAAGAATAGGAATGCTATTATGAAGATTGTTCCAATTAATATAAGATATAATATAGATCTAACTTGCTCCATTGATTTTGGCATGAAAAATCCTAATAACTTTAATATACCAGACTTATTACTATTTGGTATTGCTTCCTCTAAATCTATTTCCTTATAAGATTGCATAATATCTACTAAATCATATAAAATACCTTTCGGATTACCTGTAAAGTTCTTTATTTTTTTATTTTCTAATTCTTTGACCTTTATTGGTATTCCTCTAGAATCCCTTAACAAATCTATTATTTTTAGTAATTGATTTGGTTGAGTATTTTCTAGATATTTCAAAATCCACTGTATAGCTACAAAATAATAGATCTCAATATCTGAAGCATTTTCTAAATCTTCAATATTGGGAATCAATGATTTAGGTACTTTTTCTTTCATTAATGGTAAACCATAATATACTAAAATAGCTTTAACTTTACCCTCAGATCCATTATATTCTATAGTCCATTCATCTACAAAATTATCAAAAATAGATAACAGAAATCTGTCTGCCTGTCTAATATAGGCAAAAGGTGGACGATATTGTATTAAATATATTATATTGTCCTTAAAGGGAAAATTTACTTTCTTTGGTTTATTATTGTTGTTGCTTTTGAGTGGGAACCACATTTGAAGGTGGAAGTGATGGATAATTTTGCCTTGTAGTATTATATATGCCACTTGCTACTGAATCATAACTCATTAATAAGGAACTTATTATTGAACTATAGTAAATAATTAGCTCTTTAGCCATCTCTTTTGTAGGTTCATCTGTAATTCTACCAGATTCTAATAACATTTGTAAAGTTACTAAATATCTATGAAGCCTCTCAGTTACCTTATTTATCTTAAAAATTACTTTTGCTTGTCTCTCATCATTAGCTATATATTGTTTAGAGAAAGTTTCTTTAATAGTTTTAGACATAGGATAATCAAATGGATTTACCTCAAAAATTTCAAATAATCTTTTCCTAGAAGTTGCTTTTTCAATTTCTCTTAAAGTAAATTCTTCTACTTTTTTAATTACATCTTCATTTTCCTCTTTGTTTTCCTCAGCCATTAAATTAAAAACTTAAATGCAGGTAATATTAAGCCTATAACTATTCCAGTAAAAGCAAATAAAGCTAATACAATAGCATAAACTCTTATTATAGCATATTCGTTATAATACTCTGCTCTTGTAACAACATGAGCTACTATTATTATTGCAAATATAGATGCAATCATAAGAGGTACCCCTATTAAAGGAGTTACTACTAATGAATAAGCTATCATTGCTAAAGCTCCTTTTATAGAGAATCCTAATATGAGAGACCATATTAGTGCAAATACCAAAAACCTTTTTGATAGCAAGTCATTCATCATTATAATTTATATGTAATAACCTATTTATATGTTTTGCTTTTCTTTTATATATGCCCCTATATAATATATTAAGAATATTGCATTTAGTATAACTAAAGCAATAGCAAAAAATGCAATATCCTGATTAATTCCTGTAACTAATGTCATTACATCTAATAACTCGCTGTATATATTTAAATCATTCAAAACTGAAGCATAAATATACTGCAATGTTGATAGATAGTTAATTAAAGAATTAGTAATAAAAGGGATTAATGCAGAAAAGACGGCATTTAAGAAAAATAATAAAGATTTAGTTCTATGAGATAACTTTAAAGCTAAAATTATTGAGAAAAATATTAGGGGTGCAATTGTTAATAAAATAAATATAAAAGGATACATATTTATAAAAGCTATACTATTAGGACTTATCATTATGTTTACTGTATAGTTAAAGGTTTGATTATATAGATAAGGTAAACCCATAAATTATATATTATTATTCTACTTAAAAATTTTATAAGATCAAAAACAATATATTTATTATGGCAAAGAAAAAAGAACAAAAACAAGAAGAACATCAATCAAAGAAATAAAGCTTAACTATTTATAGGTAATGGGGTCCGTAGGTAAAAGGAGAAATTAGATAGGAAGATAAAGGCCCGATACTTTCTTTTTTGTTTTTTTAGAGGTGACTAAGATTTATATAAAAGAGTAGGATAATAGCTATAATAGCAATATATTTTATTAGGCTCCACTTTGTAAAAGTTTTAAATAATAATCCCAAAGGTATTGGGATGAGTCCTGCTATAATAAACCATAAAAATAAGTTTCCTGTGGGATAAATAATTAAGAAAATAATTAAATTAACAAAAAATGCAGTAAGACCTTCTTTAATACTTTTTGGAGTTACAAAAAACCTATAAATTCCGAGCCCAAATAAACTATATAAAACTATAGTTATTAAGATATAGCTAAAAGAATAAAAGTCCATTAGTGGTTTTCTCTATCTTCTCTTATAGATCTTTCAGAAAAACCTTTCTTACTTAGTTTGATAGTTTTTAATAGCTTAATCCATTTATTTACATACTCTTTAGCTTTAATATTCATATCTCTTCTCTCTTTCAATGGTTGTTCCATCTGAGTATGTTACTGTTTCTTTTATTATTTTTCTAACTTTCTTAGGTTTAAGCTCATGTAATTTGTCCAATTGATAGGATAGGTATCTGGTAAATCTTCTTGAAATATTTTTTGTTTAAGTTTATTTGCTTCTTCAGATAATTCAGAAAGTACTTTATCTAATTCTTTAAGAGCCTCTTCAATCATTGGTCTTCCATTTTTACTTTCTTCCATATTATCTATGTCTTGATCTACGTTTATAAGTTTTTGGCATTCTATAATTATTATACGATCTAAAACCTCTCGGCACTATAACATATGATAAAAGTAGAGCAACAAAGGAACCCATCATTAACATGAAAAGTATTGTTAATACTGTAAAGAAGCTCATCTTATAAATTATAGTCTTAAATTTTATAAAAATGGTATCACAGCTAAGAAATTTTTTTATAAAAATAGTATTATAGCTAAGATTTTTATACATCGCAATTAAATATATATTATGGATACAAATATAGAGAATGCACTTAATAGGTTAACAAAACATGCAGAAAGCTTAAAAGATATAAAAGACCTTTTAGAATTATATAATGAATTAAAAGATTTAGAATTAAGAGTTAAAATATTAAAAGACATGGTCGCAAAGGCTCTGATGAATAATAGAAATTAAAGATTTCTGCCCTTTGGGGCCTATGGGCAAAAAATTATGCCATTACCATAGGGAGGTTTTTTTAACTGGTTTCTTAACCAAAAAATTCTGCCCCTAGTAGGGGAATATAATCCTGCCATTATAATATCCCTTAAATCTTTAAAAAACTAAAAACAATTATAAATATATGTTTGAAGGTGACTATTATATTGATGTAGGAATTGATAATAATGATTTTAAACTAATCTTAAATGATAACTCAGGAAATATAATTAAAGTATTTGATAATACTCCAGAAATAGTTAATCAAGCATGGAGAGAATTAGCTCAACTAATTGATAATTATGATCTAATGATTTATGGTAGAGTAAAGATGTATAAAGATGGGGATTATATCTTTGATCTATTTAAAAGATATGCATTTATTATATTTATAGAACAGAATGCTTCTTATTTAGCCAGTTTAGATGGTTATAGAATAAAATACCCAAACTTTACTTATTACATTGCTACACTATATAAACTTTATAAAGCATTTGTTAATCCAAAAACTACTTTAAGTCCTCAAGAATTTATTTTAATTATTAATCCTTTATTAACTAAAATAAGACCAAACCTTTCCGGACAAGAACTAATTAAATTATTTGACACCTTTGCAATGAATTATTATAAAGCAATAGATTATATAAATAAAGAACGTTTAGGTCTTAATAAGGTTATGATTGCAGCTGAAAGACCAATAAATGAAGAACCTAGTACATTAATTACACAACCTAATGAAATGGCTATTAGACCAGCTCCATCAATTAATCAACCAAATGCAATAACAGCTTCAGCCCAACCAATGCCTTCTTCACAAAATCCAGGACCACTACCAATGAATAATCCACCACAGGTAGTACCTCAAAGACCTCCAGAAATAGTTCAACCAAAAGAAGAAATAACCAAACCAATAGAAGAGAACAAACCAGTTCCAACAGAAGAGGCAAATATTAGAAACATTAAAATAGAGCATAGAAGACTTAAATATTCTGAAAATGGATAGAATACCCAGACATTGGGTAAAATTTATAGGTGGAAGACCCCCAACTTTTGAAGAACTATATCATATAATTAGATCTAATTTAGAAGAATATTATAATTTAGTAAGATTGCCAAACCCAAAAAGATCTTACATTAAAAGGCTTATGTATTATGCTGTAGCTTATTTACAAATAACTAATGGATTGAGAGCTTCTGAAGCCATTTTTGCTATGAAAGAATTCTTAACAAAGGGTAATAAGAAATTCCAAATATTAGCTGAAAAATCTAATAAAAAAAGATGGGTTATTGTAGCTGAACCTTTAGCATCAATGGCTCCAGTGCTAAAAACTTACTTAGATACTTTAAAGAATATTAATAGAGGAAATTATAAGGAATTCCTTAGATATAATATGGGAATTAACCCACATACATTAAGATATGTATTTATATCTAAAGCTGTTAAAAAGGTTGGCGCAGAAGATACTATGGTATATATGGGCTATAAAGACTTTAGACATATGATGGAATATTATAGAACTATAAGATCTGAAGAACTATTAGAAGAATTTATAAATAAAATCATAAATATTGAATAAATGGGTCTATTATCTAAGCTAAAAGAAATATTGCCAAAAAGTACAAAAAATTCTAGTTATCTAATTTTTAAAGAAATTATCACTGCAGGAGGAGAAGATGTGCTTGTTATATCTATTTATACTCTAAATTTTAAGAAGGCTTTAAACAAACTTTTAGAAGATCAATATGCTCAAATACTCTGGAATGATATTAAAGAAAAATATAGAAAAAAATTAGATGAACAAAAGTTATACAAAGTTTTTGAATTCTTTATATTTGCACTTTATATGGAAACTCTTTTAGAAGATATAAAAAGAGAATTATCGGTGTTAGGTTCATTAAGTAATGAAAGAGGATACTTTCTTTATCGAGATCCTGAACTTTTTAATGGAGATCTAGATGAAGAAACATTTAAAAAATTCCTAGAAAAAATATGGAATTATTTCTATAATGAATTTTATAAAAAGATACATTAAGAAGCTTAAGAAATTTCTACACTTATCTTTTCAGCCAATTCTTTTTCTATATTCCATACCTTAAGGTTTATAGTATATAACTTTTTAGGTTCTTTTGTATTATCATCTACTAATAATGCAAGTACTCCTGACACCATCTTTCCATTTCCTATTACTTCCTCTATTTTATAACCCATTCTTTGTATTAGCTTTGTTATTTCTTTCTTATATTTTTCTGTTAGCTCTTTATCCTTTGCTGCTATTGCTCCATATACATTTGTAATAAAACTCCTACCTGTTGGATTTACGGGCCTTAATAATTCTATAGATATTTCCATAATATAGTTATAAGTTATAACATTTATAAAATTTAAATAAACTAAAAGACAATGGTAAAATGGCAGATAACAAATATAAATACTGTAGTCTATTTTAATGTCCCTATTAAATTAGGGCCTTTGGCAGATAAAATATGCAAAGATTATGTTATAAGTTATCATCCTAAAGATTTTCCTGGATTAGTTATTTACCTTGATAAATTTAGGATAAATATCTTTAGAACAGGATCAATAACTATTACTGGAATAAAAAAAGTTGAGGATTTAACTTCTTCTGTTGATGAAGTAAGAAATTTATTAAAAAAGTATAATGTTAATTTACCAGAAAAATATAAACTAGAAATAGTAACCAGCTCAATAATTGGAAAATTTGATTATGATAAAATAGACATTGAAAGGATGGGTATTGAATTGGAGAATGCTATATATGATCCTGAAAGATTCTCAGCAGCTATTGTTTATTATAATATTTCCCCAAACTACAAAGTATCTTTTAATATCTTTAAAAATGGTACTTTTGTTGGTGCTGGTTTCAAAAGTGAGCCAAACATACTTATCCAGCATATAGATCAGATAGTAAATTCTTTTCAAGAGAATATAGTTAAAAAGTATGCTAAATAATTTCTGCCTTAAAATTTATATATAAGATAAAGTATAATAATTATTATGGTGTATATGGATATGTTCAATAGAGAAGATATTTTTAATAGGAGCTTATATCCACCATATACAAATATAGTAAGGGAAATAAGAGATAGGTCTATCTATGCCCCTATAAGAAACAAACTTGAAAAATTAAGGCAACTTGTCAGAAAAACATATAAAATAGTACATGATTTAAGAGTAGAGTATCGTAATGCAGATATTGAAGTAATAGCTAGTATGATACTTAGAATTAAATATATTGCTGAAGAAATGGAAGATCTTATTGATGAAATCTTAAAAGAGATAATGCCATCTGGTAAAGATAGTGAAACATTTAGATATTACTTAAATAGAATTTTATATGAAGTAATTTATAATATAGATAATGATACAGGTGCTCTTATATTTAATATAGAACATGGAGATGAATATGGTATAGATTATGATCAATTTGAAGATGAATTAGTTAAATTTTTAGATGGTACAGAAAGAGCTCTCAAAGAAGTAGACGCTACTATAGATAGAATTCTTAGAAGTATATAATCTTTTTTATGAATAAATTTTATCGAAAGGGCTATTATTATGAAAGAAAGGTCAAGCAATTTCTGATATCAAAAAATTATTTGGTTTGGCGTTCTCCAGGTTCTAAATCTCCAGTAGATATTATTGCAATAGATGATAAAGGTTATGTAAAATTAATTCAGGTTAAAAGCCATAAAAATATAAAGAAAGAAGAATTAGAAACCCTTAAAGAATTAGCAAAAAAGTATGAAAATGTGCCTAATGTTGAAGTAGAACTCTGGATCTTTGATAAAAAGCAGAAAATAATATACAATAAAAAAGCCCTTTTAAATTTATGAAAAGTAAAACTAATACTTATATATGGAAACTGATGAAGAACTCTTTATAAATCCATGGGAACCTAATGCTAGTAGAGTCATAGATAGTTTAACAAGAAAATATCTTATAGCTTATGATAAATTAGAAAGATTAGCTAAAACTTCAGGAGTTGTACAAGCAAAAACAGTTCAAGATACTTTAATGGAAATATTTAGATGGGAGTTAATTGCAAGATTTAAAATACCTTTTATGGTTGATGGACAAAATGCAGTAACTTTATATAATCCACTCATTTACAAAATGTGGGGTTATGTACCATTTGTCGGTGGTGTTGCAAGTAAATTCTTACAAAATAGCCTATTCTTAATATTTGATAAATTTAAGTATGATACAGAACCATTTGATGATGCTTATTATTTTAAAGTAGTTGATTTTATGAAAAAATTAGCAGATTATAAAGATAATATTAATAAATCTTACTTGAGGGCCTTTTTATTTAACAATACAATAGTATACCTTGAATATAAAACAACATTCATGTTTGGAGAAAAGGGAAACTACTTTGTATACTTTAAACCATTAGAACCTAGAGAAGATGAAGTTAGAAATGCAATGGTTGATCTATATTATGCAGTCTCTGATCTTGCAAGAAAAGATTAATCTATATATTTAAAAGTATTTTTAATAGTGCTAGCACATCTAGAACAACTATAATTCCAGCTAAATATTTTATTATTTCATTTGAAAATAAATTTAGGTTCCAAATTAGAGCTAATTCCACTAAGGTACCCCCAACTACTATTAAACTTGTAATTATCCTAGAGTCCACATATAATAATTGCCGTTATTTTTTTAAAGTTTTATATAAAAGAATTAGTATATGAAATTACAATTAGTAGAAAGATATCTTAATGAAAATATTCCAAATTTTCTAAAAAAATCTTTAGCTGCACATTATAAAGACGTTCTTACCTTTAGTGAGGCTGTACCTTCACTTTATATTAAATATTTAGCTTATCATGCTATCGCATATTTTCAATACTTAAACAGTTTTGGGGTTAATGATGCAATAAAACTTTATAAAGAATATATAAACTCTAACGGTAAAATAACAACTTTTAAGTATAATAGTTTTGAGATACCTTTAAAATTTGATGATCTTTTAAAAAGTGTAAGCCAAACACTAATTCAATATAAAGAGATAGTACAAAGTATTAAAGAAAGAGAGTATATTTTACATTTTAGGTATGAACATAATCTAATAGCTTCATATATAACTATTTATAATTTAATAAAAGCTTTTAAAAAGATAGGGCTTGAAGGTATTGTATCATTAAAAAAGCATTGGAGGCTGATTGATATAGTATTTATCCCTTATTTATTAAAGGAAAATGGACAAAGATAATATGAACAATACTTTAAATATGATAAATCAAATATTGGGATATCAAGATTATACAAACATAGAGAAGGCTATCTTAACATTATTATACCTTTATAATGATAAAGTAGATGTTTATAGATTACATAAGATGGTTTTTTTAGCTTCTTTAGATATTCCCGAATTAAGAGAAGAACTTGATCCGAGGCCATCTATGTATAAAGGTATATTTTATGATGAAAATATAGCTGAAGCAATTGAATCTTTAAAATTTGATGGCTTAATAGAGGGGGATACTTTTTTACAGTTATCCTCAAAGGGAAAGGCCCTCCCATTTCTGTTATCTGATAAAGAAAAAGATATTTATAATGAAGTTGTAGATTTATTTAAGGATACAACTGATGATGAAATCCTTGCAATATTCTATTATAAACTATATGACCAAATAAAAATATTAAAACCATTAAAAAGGATCGAAAGCAATAGAAAGAAATTAGCTCTAAGTTTATATCAAAAAGGAAAAATCTCTATTGAAGCTGCTTCAGAGATTGCTGGTATGAATATAAAAGATTTTATGGAAATGCTAAAGAAAAAGAAATTACTTTCCTAAAAAATTATTGAGCTACTTTTGTCTTAACAAATACATACACTGTTCCTTTACAATATGGACATGTGCCTTTTATAGCTTTCTTTCCATTCTTTAAAGTAACTTCTTGTGGATTTTCAACGTTTACTTTTTTCTTACATTTAACACAATATGCCATATATTGCTCCATCAATAATATATATTGCCCCTATTTATAAACTTTTTGAATTATGCCGCATAACTTAAAGGGCAAATTTATAAATCTTGAATATATAAATAAAAACATGAGTAGGGGGAAGGGTAAGCTAATGATTGCATATAAATTTAGGGCTTATCCTACCCCCGAACAAGAGAAAAAGCTTCATGAAATTTTTGCTACTGAAGCTAAAATCTATAATGAAATGATTAAGAAAGCTAATGAGATGAATACGCATGACTTAAAAACTGTTGAAAAGACTTTAAGACAAATAATTCATGATTTAGAAAGCTTATGGAAAGGTAAGATATATTCTATGGTTATATATCCTATTGAAGAGAAATTACTTTATAACTTAAAAGGTTTAGCTCGATTAAAGAAAAAAGGTAAAAAAGTTGGTTCTCTAAAACCAAAAGAAAAGTTTACTTTCTTATTTTATAGACATCATGGGTTTAGATTAGATATTGATGGAGTTGAACTATCTAAATTGGGAAAAATAAAAGTACTCTTTCATAGACCCATAGAAGGAAAAATAAAAGGGGTTGGAATAAAATTAGATAAAGATAATAAATGGTATGTTTATATTGTATCTGAAATAACTCCAAAACCCTTACCTAAAACTGGTAAGGTTGTTGCTATTGATTGG
This sequence comes from Candidatus Nanopusillus sp., assembly GCA_028276785.1. Classification (GTDB taxonomy): domain Archaea; phylum Nanobdellota; class Nanobdellia; order Nanobdellales; family Nanobdellaceae; genus Nanobdella. Next base: position 12,710 of record JAPYVP010000010.1, read on the forward strand.
GGCATTGAAAAACTTTTAACTACTTCTGATGGTATTGCTATACAAAACCCTTTAATATTAGATAAATTAGAAGAGAGGATTAAAAGATTACAAAAAGCTTTATCAAGAAAAAAGAAAGGCTCTAAAAATTATGAAAAAACCAGAGTTAGATTAGCAAAACTTTATAAGTATGCAAAAAACTTAATTAATGATTATTTACATAAGGTTACTACATGGTTAGTTAAAAATTATGATGTAATATATGTAGAAAATATAAGGGTTGAAAAATTAATACAAACAAATAAAGCTAAAAAGTTAAGGAGGCATATTTTACAAGCTAATTACTTTAAGTTTTTGGAGCTTTTAGAGTATAAAGCTAAATTGTATGGTAAACAGGTTATAAAAGTCTCACCTAAAAATACATCTAAAAAATGTTCTAGATGTGGCTATGTTAATCAAAAGTTATCTCTAAATGATAGAATATTTAAATGTCCTAAATGTGGTTTAGAAATTGATAGAGACTATAATGCTGCTCTAAATATCTTAAATGCGGGGCTGGGGCAGCCCAAAGCGCCTGTGGAGGGGAAACCTCTGCTGTACATCTCCTTCTCTGAGGGGGTGTACAGCAAGTTTCCCGGATGAAGCAGGAAACATGTGGTAAGCCTGGAAAGGGCTTACCTAAATAGGAGAAAAGCAGTAAAGCAGAAAAGCAGAGAGAAAGGCCCACTTCTGTGAGCTTTCTTTTATAAACTTTTTCTAAATATTTATTTTATGAAATTAAAGCTAGATCCTAAAATTTTAAACATGCCTCTTGAAGATAAAATAAAAGATGCTTTAAAAGATGCTAAAAATATAGAAGATAAGATTTATCTTTCCATAGCATATTTTCAATATATAAATAAGCTCAGTACTAACAAAGCTATTAGATTATTTAAGGAACTCTTATTATCCGATGGGCAGAAATTAGGTTATCCCTTTTCGATTTATTATGCACAAGATAATAAACTTTTAATAAGAAAAATAGAGATACCATTAAAAATTGACGAATTTTTGGCAAATTATATTAATGAAATTAAAAACTATAAGAGTTTAATAAGTAAAGTAACTAAAAGCACATATAATAAATATTTAAGAAAGTATTTAAATATAAAATCTTCAGATATTTTAGCTTATATAATATATAAAATGATTGAAGAGATAGGTATACACACTTTAATATCTTTAAGAAAACATTGGGCTTTATTCAGTAGGAATCTACTACCTTATTTATTAAAAAATAAGACTTAATTTTGAAAAAATTTGCTTATTTCTGTAGAAAAGTTTACAAAAGCCCTTTTTACTACATATTGATTTGATCTAAATGTTACATCCTCTATAATTTTAAAGAATTTTTCAAATAATTCCCGATCAAATAAAACCTTTTGATATTGGTCTGGTAAAACAATATCTGGATCATTATCTTTTAAATATAAAGCTATTTGATATGCAATATCAATATATTTAGTTTTTATTAATATTGCTTCCATAAGTGGTACACTATCTAAGCCCTTTTTAAATATATAGTCTACATATAATTTAACTTTAAGCAAAAATAGAAATGCTATAAAATTGCTAAACTCTTTACTATCCTTATTCTTTAAATCATTTAACAGAGGCTCTATTAATCTCTTTAAGCCCTTACTCGCATTAGCTTTAATCTCACTAAAACTCAATGCTCTTATAGGATTTGCATTTTCTAAAGATCTTATATACGCTATGTAATCTTTGGCTTCTAGGGAATTCTTACCCTCTTTTATTATATATAGATTATCTGTTAATTTGCCAATTACTGCAAACCCCATATATAATATAATGTAAGCATATATTTATAAACCATAGGAGGAGGGGTACTAAACAATCTCCATCATTGTATGACTTTTTCAGGTGCCCCTCCTCCTCTGAAGTCACCCCCATCCTTTCCCCCACAAATTGATTTTTTTGAGACTCGGGGGGTACCATCCCCTAAAATCAGTGAGATTTGAAGAGATTGAATTTTTTTATCTCTAATAGTTGGTAACAAATATTTATAAAGAAATTTGTTTTTGTTTATAAACTTTTCGTTGTGTACCGTGTTAGTGGTGGTTACATGGTTCAAATTTGGGGTCTTACCCACTAACTCGGGGGTCTCTGTCCCACGAGCTAGTAGTAATTCATAGTTTATAAATTCATAAGCATGATCAAAACTAATATACATAATAAAAATATTGCTTTTCATATTTATAAATATTATTTAGCCTTTTCCTTGAATAGAGAATATACTTTATCTACATTTTCTTTATTTAATTCTATAATTTGTTCTTCTTTAAATATTTGATTCAGCTTCTTATAATAATTAGTAAACTGATTTTTGTCTTCAAGTTTATTTAATATATTATCTGAAAAACCAACTCTATAGTTTAATTCATCTAGGAAATATTGAGCTAAATTATAAGCAACCTCATCTTCAAAGCCTACTATTAATTGAGAAAGTTCTACTAAACTTTTACTATATGTATAAGATATTAATGTTTTAATAGCCAATTTTATCAATAATAGAAAGCTAAATAATTTATAACCAAGATCTTCTCCTCCACCTGTTTTTTCAGCTATATTTTGTGTTAGAAGTCTATGTTTTTGTAATATTGTTCTTTCTAGTTGTTTAATAGTCATAATTTTTATTCCGCTTTTAATTATTTCTTCAGGAGAGATATCTTCAGCTTCTTCACTTACAAAGAGTTCATCCTTCTTATAAATATAAAAAATAATATCAGTACCTTTATTATCTTCATCACCGGTTCTATAAATTACTAAACTATTTCCATAAAGATTAGATATTATTGCCCCCATTGTTTTATCAAGGAATCAAACTCATTTAAGTGAGCATAGATTGCATTCCATTTATCTTTATTAGATATTAGATCTATTCTATTCCTTAATGAATGAGATACATACATATGTATTAGCTTTACAAAGTTTTTAAGTATATCTTCTTCAGGTTTTTCATTATCTAAATCATAGAGTAATTTTAATGAGTCAAATATCAATACATC
>JAPYVP010000011.1 GCA_028276785.1 Candidatus Nanopusillus sp.
ACCCGGGTCTTAGGCTAGGCAGGCCTACGTCCTACCACTAGACTACCGGCGCTCTCCATTCTATCTAAATATATCTAACACACTATTTATATTACTTTTCGATTCTTCCAATTTTTCTTTTAATCCTCTTATACTTTCTAGTCTTTTGTTTTCATCTTCTTTTAATTCACTAACTATTTTTTCTATTTCAGACATCTTTTCTTTTAATTGTTGCAATAATTCCCTAACCCTTTTATAATCTTCTATCTTTATTAATAATTCTTTTTTTACTTCTAATGATCCTTCATCTTTTACATGTTTTTTATGAACTTTTTCTTTAGCTTTTTCCTTTAATAAAGGTTTAGTTTCCTGCAAAGGTGGTTGTTGTACTTGCTGAGCACCAGAGCCTGGAAATCCAAATGGTTGTTGATTTTGATTTCCAAATCCTCCAAATTGTTGATTGCTAGTACCTTGAGCTCCCCCAAAACTTGTTTGTTGGCCCATTCCAGCAAATGATTGTTGACCAAATCCCTGATTTCCAAATGTTAGTTGTTGGTTTTGGTTTCCAAATCCTCCAAAGCTACCCGGGTTTGTATTATAATCATAAAGATTTTGGCTAGTTCCTGGCATACCATAATTACCACCCATATCCATTGACATACCACCTGCTCCTCCAAGTTGGTTTTTTAAATTGTCTAGGTCTCCATAAAATTCTTCCTCATTTTTATTCTTTTTCTTAAATAAACCCATTGCCATATAATATAATTAATAAGTCATAAAATATAAATTTTATTATTCAAAAAATACAATAGCTGGTTTATATGGCATCGCCCTACCTTTTTTTGATTCTTTTGATTCTTCTTCATATTCTATAATTATATCTCCAACATTTAATTCAGATTTAAATAAATCTACAGCAGAATTTAATAGTTCATATTCTTTTTCTCTATCCAAAAACTCATCAAGCACATATATATTTCTCTTTACAAATAACAATATGTCTTTATAATTTTGGTACTCATTCAGAAATTCATCAATCCTGCTTTTATTATTTCTTAATTTATTAAATAATTCATATTTTTCTTTACTTGCTATTATTATTTTTATTTTATTAAATTTTTTGTTATTCATTAATATTTTTAACTTTATTAAATCGTCCCTTACAGATTTTACATACTTTTCATATTTTTCGTATTCATCTGTATAGCTTAAATTTTCTGGATATTTTATATTAAATGGATCTAAACCAATTTTTTCAAATATTTCAGAAATAATATGGGGGACTATTGGATACAAAAATATAGCTTTATATTCAATATATTTGTTTATAATTTTTCCATTTATCTTGTTCAAAGATCTCTTTAAGTACCATTCAAAAGAATTATCTAATTCAAATATCTTATTAATAACATTCATATAATTTAACTTTTCATATTCATCTTCAATTTCCTTTGCTAATTTATTTAATTTATTTTCAAACCAAAGATCAATATAACTTTTTTCGTATTCTTGATATTTGTTGTAATTTTCTATTGAATAATTATAAAATGATATTAAATATTTCATAACAAATTCTGATTTATTTAAGTCTATCTTTGCATCATCATAAGATGAATTTGCTGACATTGCAATAATAAATCTTAATATATCCGCAGAATATTTTCTTAAAGCATCTCTTAATGATATATAATTTCCTAAAGATTTAGACATTTTTCTTCCCAATGCATCTACGGCATATCCATTTATAGCAATTCCTCTTGGCCAATATTTTTTATCAAATATTGCAACATGATGAAATATATAGAAACATAGATGGTTTGGAATTAAATCTTTTCCAGAACTTCTTAAATCGACAGGATACCAATATTCAAATTCTTCCTTCATCTTTTTTGCAATATCCCCATATTTCCTTACTATTTCTTCTTCATTTCCTTTATTCAAAAATATATAATCAAATAAATCATCTTCAATTTTATTTGGATCTATATTCTTTATTAAATGGGCAATTGTATAAAATGCCATATATATTGTAGAATCTGATAATGATTCTATGACCCAAGATTTATCCCAGGGTAGAGGTGTTCCCAATTCATCCTTATTATGTGCACATGCCCAATCTTTTAACCAATCAATTTTTTGATGAAAATCTTGTTTTATATAATCAGGATAAAAGTTCATATTATCTGTACATTCATGGGCAAGTTTTTTCCATTCAAGATCTGAATATTTTAAGAACCATTGGTTATCTATGATTTTTACAATACATAAGTTTCCATATCTAGATTCGAATCTTGGTTTTAATGTATAATGTACTTTTGCTATATTTTTTTCTATAAAATCTTTAGCCATATTATCTTTGGCTTCATATATTTTCATACCGCTATATTTTCCAAAAACATCTGTTAATATTCCATTATAATATTCTAAAGAATATATTTCTTTTGTTGCTTCTTCTAATTTTTGTACATCTTTCTGACTATTTATTTTCATTTTTTCAACAATCTCTTTTGCTGGTATATTATATCCATAGACTTTAAATAAAACTTTCATGCTATCTAAACATTTCTTTGCTATCTCTTTATATTCTGTATCTAGTAAATCTCTTAATCCAACATAATCATAAGGGGCATGAGAAGGAACACTCATAACAATACCACTTCCAGTCTTTATATCAACAAATTCTGCAGGCAATATTGGTACTTCTTCATTTGTTAATGGATTTGTGCATTTTTTTCCAATTAATTCTTTAACATCAATATCTTTAATTTTTTCTAATTTATATCCCTGTGCATTAAATTCCTCAACAATTATTGTATCTGGCAATATATATTTATTACCACTTTCTTTATCTAAATATATTGCGTATTTTCCATTTGGATTTATCCATATATTAGTCACTCCATATAATGTTTCTGGCCTCAATGTAAATGCTGGTAATATTATATCATCATCTTTTAATTTAAATAAAATTACATAACCTTCCGTAGGACCTATTCCAGCATATTCATCTGGCCTGTCATGGTCTCCAACAGGTATATTTGCAACTGGATCATATACTACAGGATGCTTTCCAGTTATAACTAAACCCTTCTCTTTCAATTTTCTATATTGCCATTCTATAAATTTATTATACCATGGATGTAAATATGTTGTATAAAATTTCCTTCTCCAATCTATCGAACATCCCAAATTTTTTATATCTTCCTCAGCTTTTTCTACAAAGTATAGAGCCCATCCTGCCGGATCCTTTAATTTTTCTATATCTTCATCAGAAACTCCTTCATCTTTCAATTCCTTTATAAGTTTTTTATCCCCATTTCTTAATTTCCATGATTTTGCAACAATTGGAGATCCAGTTAAATGAAAACCTTGAGGAAATAATACATTATAACCCTTTAATCTCTTATACCTAGCAATAATATCTACTCTAGTTAAAGATAAGGCAGTACCAATATGAAGAAATCCACTTACATATGGATAGGGAAATGTAACAAAAAATTTTGGCTTTTCTTTATCAGGATTTGAATAATATATATGTTTTTCATCCCAGATCTTTTGCCATTTTTTCTCTATCTCTTTAAAGAATTTTATATTATTTTCATTCATAAAGTAATTTAAATATAAAAATACTTTTAAAATTATTTTTTATGATTTTATTAAATGGCATATAATAAAAAATATGCTGATTGGAGTAAAAAGGTATGGGTAGATATATATGCGCCTGTAGAAATATTTAATGAAAATAAAATTGGAGAAACACCGGTATATAAAGACAATGTTGAAAATGTTATTGGAAGATCTGTAGATTTGAATCTTGCATTTGTATTAAATAATTTTAAATATCAAAATTATAAGGTTATTTTTCAAATAAATAAAATATCTGGACTAAAGGCATACACAGAAGTAAAAGAAATAATGTTGTATTCATCATATATAAGAAGAATAACTAGAAAAGGAACATCAAAGATAGAAGATTCATTTATAGTAAAAACAAGTGATGGATACGAAGTAAGGATAAAACCATTAGTTATTACAAGATTCAAAGCTCATAGATCACAAAAAACCGAAATAAGGAAAACATACAGAAAATATTTGGAAGAAAAAGCTTCTTCATTAAAATATTATGAGCTAATTGAAAAAGTAATAAATTATGACCTACAAAATGAAATAAAGCCAACATTGAACAAAATATTTCCAGTTAGTAATGTTGAAATAAGGAGAATAACAAAAATAAGCCAGGTTAATCAAAAGGTTCCACAAACAGTAGAAAATAAATAATTATTTTTTAATTTCTATTAAAAATCCTTTAAGATATAATAATTCTTTGTGGGGGAATATAACCTTATGGTCTAAAGCCTGATTAAATTTATACAATATTTCAAATTTTTTATTTTTTCTTCTTATTAATGTTCTAATTAATGAATAAAATTTTCTTTCATTCAAATCTTGAGAGCATGAAAATGTTATTAAATATCCTTCATCAATTAAATCTAGAGCAATAGAATTTATTAATATAAAACTTCTAATTCCCTTTTCATAATCTTCTGCTAATAAATCTGGAGGATCCAATATTATTATATCGAATTTTCTTTTTTCTAAATAAAACTGCTTTAATATTTTATATGCATTACCATTTATAACATTATAATTCTCTATATTATTTAATTTCAAATTCTTATATAACATACTAGCAGCTTCTTTATTTTTTTCAACAAAATATCTTTCTTCCCCATTAATAATTATGCCAAAAGATCCTGAATACGAAAATACATCCAAAATCTTATCTCCGTATAATTGACTAACAATCTTCCTATTTTCTCTTTGATCCAAAAACCATCCTGTTTTTTGTCCCTTTAATATATTTATATAAAATTTTTTATTAACTTCCTCTATCTCAGTCTCATATTTATTCCCATAAATAAACCTTTCTATAGGTTTTAAATAAGCCCTTTCCCTCTGTTTTCCAATACTTTTCTCATAAATAGTAATATCTTTTCCATATATATCTATTAATGCATTCTTAAGTAGGTTTATATTCTTATCAAAAAATGCATTTGAATTTTGTATTACAAATATATCATTATATTTATCTATAATTAGACCGGATAAAAAATCGGATTCTGAATATACTAATCTATAATGATTTTTATAGTTTATTCTTTTTTCTCTATATTCCTTTGCTTTCTTTATTTTTTCCTTTATTTCATTATATATATCTATATCTTCATTATATGAAAATATTCTAATATAATGATACGGATCTTTTGGATTTATTACCCCCCAAGCTAGAAAATTATTATTATATTTTAATTTAACCAATTCGCCGGGTTCAGCTTCAATCTTTTTAATCCAATTTACAGAAAAAACCTGTCTTCCTCTTTTTATCTCTCTTTTTATTCTTTCTCCAACTTCAATTTCATATTGCATATTCTGTCGATAACATTAAATAATACAAACCCGAATCTATATTACCCATATTTATTAAATCTTTTCCAAATTGTAAATAATTATAGGAAGTTATAGAAAATCCATATTTATTATAATAGTAATAATTTAACTGTTCTATTGCTTTTATAGTATAATTACTAACATAATTTGTACTATTTGCTACGTAGAGAAAATATAAATTGGATAAATAGTTTCTTTTTTCAAAACAAGATAAATTTAGTGGTAATTGATACCTATACAGATATTGCATTAGTGTATATTGCTGATCTATTAATGAACATTGATTTTCTTTATATATGCTATTTGTTATTGATAAAAATTGTGCCCAACCAACTGCAGAGCGATATCTCCAATATGATTGCTGTAAATTATCTAATGTTTTGTTAGCTTCTTCTAGTCTTAATATTACTTGATATTTTATTTCCTCACATTCGTAATTTCCAAAACACTGATAATTACTTATATAATTATAAAAATTTGTTATATTTTTTTCTAATTCTTCTTTAGTTATGTTAGGATAAAATTTTGGGTCTGTAACTTTTTTTTCAAAACATAAACTTGCTGCTGTATAATAATTTCCCAAAGAGATGTAGTAATTTACAGTATCATTGTTTATTCCCTTACATATTTCATTCGTTATATTTTTCATAACTTTTATATAATCTTGAGGAACATTATAAATATCATTAAATTGTTTTCCTAGATATATTCTTTCTAAATCAAGTATAGTATATGCAGGGATTATTTTAGAGTTGTTATAATATGGGGCTACCATATATGAAAAATGTTGTAGAGTTGCATTTAGTTTATATTCAATACCTTCAACTGGTGCTATTATACCGTTTGGTAACATAAAACCTGTAATTGGATAATTAACTATTGCAGTTTTATTTGATAAGGCCTGTAAAACAAGTAAAGTTAATCCTGCAGTACCTGAAAATCCTTCCGCAAATAATACATCATCTGAACTAAAATAATAATCATAATTGTTACACTTATCCGGATATATATTACATGCAGCAACTTTGGGAAATAGATATGCTAAATCATAATCACCATACGATATTGGGGGAATCTTTGCATATACATTTCCAGAACCTGGAGATATTTTTAAGAAAAATTGAGTAACTTCTCCAGATAAATTATTCGATTGATTTAAAACTGCCGGAATATAAACAGAATATTTCCCATTATAATAGAAGCTGGTCTCTCTCAAATTTGATAAAGATATTAAAGATAATACTGCTGTAAATGCTAATAAAACCATAACTACTTTATATAACGAAATTTTTCCACTCATTTTTATTCAAATGAAAGAAAATATTTATAAATCTCTAACAATTTCTACTCTATCTAAACTAGAGAATAACCTTTTTAAGTAATCTATTGCTACTTTTTTGTTATAGTCTACTTTAACAATGATATTGAAATAGTAAAATTTATCTTTATCCGTGGAGATACTATTTATCTCGCTTAATCCGTATATATGAACACCAAATTTACTTAAAGAAGGTCCAATTTTTCCTAAATTATCTATTATCTTCTTTTTCACCTTATCTAATTGTTCTAAATATTCTTCTCCTTCCAAATAAAAAACAACATATCCATATAACTCAATCTTTTTAACATTATTAATTAGACCATACTTTGACGTTTTTTCAAATAAATATTGATAAAATATTAATTGTTCTCTCAAACCACTAAACAAAATTTGTCTATAAACAATTTTCTGGAGTCCAAGATCATCTAATTTGACATTATTTTTAAAAATTTTAGAAAAAATTCCCGAGGATTTTACTTCAATTATTTCAACTTTATCATAAATAAACTTTAATCCGTCCGGTCTCCCACTAATCAAGATTAACATTCCATCATGGTCTTCTAAAGATATTAAATAATAATATCGTTGAGCACCCTTTTTTTCTACTATCGTCCTTTCAATATTTAAAGGTTCTTCTGTATTAGTAATATTATTTTTATTTTTTCGATTCAAAGCAAAAGTTGCGGGTATATTAATTATATTCCCTTCTTTTTCCCTTATCAATTTCAAATATCTAAGTAATTTATTCATGTAGTCTTTAGGATATAACTTATCAGATGAATGTTCTATAATTGAAATCTCTATTTTTCTTATTAAATCGTCTATTGTCCTAATGTTCTCATTATGCATAAATGACAATTATTATACACATTTATAAACGCCGCGGGTGGGATTTGAACCCACGCCCCCTTTCGGGGAATGGATTAGCAATCCATCCCCTTGGGCCACTCGGGCACCGCGGCATATTAAATTCTTAAAAATTATTATTTATAACTTTAAATTATTATTTCATATTTCATATCATATATCGTATTATTGAATTGATATAATAATTGGATTAATGTATTATTTTCTATAATTATGTTTTTTACATAACATAATACGGACTGGTTTGGATATATTATTTCTTTTTCACATGTTAAATTGTAAATGTTCCCAGTTATATTTAATATAAAATTAGAAGTATTTATATACGGTAGTTGATAATTAGTTATATTTAAATATAAAGTATTGTTCGTATAATTTACAGTATATCTATATGGGTTTATATAAAATGCTATATTTATTGATGTGTTTTCAGAATTTCCCAAATTTTTATTAAGCAATTTATAAAGAGCTATATAAAATATTACAAAAAATACTACTGTAAGTACAATAAATGTTACTATATCTTCTTTTTTCATCTAAAAATTTTTTAAGAATAAAACTTAAAAAATATTAATGAAAAAAATAAGAGTATTTATTGAGAGATATCATACTGAAAATAATATCGAATTTAATGGAAATACCATAAAAGATTTATTAAATATGTTAAATTTAGATTCTTCAAGATTTATTGTTGTAAAAAATGGGGAAATTGTAACAGAAGATGATATAATAAATGATGGGGATTATATAAAAATACTAGATGCAGTTTCTGGAGGATAAACTTATAATAAACAATAAGGTTTTTTATTATATGTATGATCCTTATTTCATAGATTACTATTCTATAACAAAAAAATACGAATCTCTAGAAGAATTAGATCATAATAAAATATTAATATCTGGAATGGGTGGATCTGGAATCTTTGGAGATTATGCAAAACAAATATTAAATGATAAAGAAATAATTGTTTGTAAAGATTATTTTTTACCAAAGTTTATTGATAAAGATTGGTTAACAATATTTATTTCATATTCTGGAGATACTGAAGAAACACTAAATTGTATGAATGAAGCAATAAACAATGGAAATAAAATTATAGCAATTTCTTCTGGAGGAGAAATGGAGAAAATAGCTAAAGAAAAAAATTTATATTATATAAAAATTGATAATAACTATCCAGCAACAAGATATACATTTCCAATAATTTTAGGAATAATTTTATCAATATTAGATAAGAAAAAATATTATGAACTATTAGAAATTTTAAAAAATTATAGAGAAAGATTGAAAGATTTGTCAATATTTGTAAATGATATAAAAAATCCAATAATGATTTATACAGATGTTAAACATGAACCTGTTGCTCTAGCATTAAAAATGCATTTAAATGAGGATGCGAAATGGTTTTCTGAATATGGAATAATTTCGGAATATAATCATCATGATTTGGAAGGTATATCAAAATTAAATATAGATTTCATTTTATTGAAATTTAATTATTATGAAAGAATTGAATATAGAATGAATTACATGAAAGATTTATTAGAAATGTATGGAAACAATGTTCTTGTATTCGATTTAAGATATAGAAATTTAATGGAAGAATTGGTTTTAGGTACATTGTCATTAAGAACTTTTACATTAAAATTGGCAGAGAAGAATAATGTAAATCCCTATCATAGTAGAAACATTGCTGGATTGAAAGCATTTTTAAAAAATATAAGATAAAAATTTATTTTTAAATTGAACTTAAAATCTTTAATCAAAATTATTGTTATTTACTTTAGTAATACTTCTTTCTTATTTATTTACAACTTTATATAACATTTCTTAATCATAAAAAGTTTAAGTATATTAATACCATTAAAAAAATATGAAAATAGAAATAGATGGTAAATTAATACAAATAATAGATGGATCAAATGATAATGTTAATGATTATATAAAATTCATGAATAAACTCTCTCAAGATCCAGACAATTACACATTAAGTAGATATAGCAAAATAGATGAACAAAAGGTTATTGAATGGTCAAAATCTTGGGGGAAAAATATTACTATGATTTTAGCATACTATGATTCTATGGTCGTAGGATTTTTCAAGCATCACGTAGTAAATATTTTGGTCTTGATAGACAATTTCATGTTGCAGAAATAGCTTATGCAGTTGATAAAGAATTTGGGGGTAAAGGATTAATATACATTCTATTTAGCGAAGCAATAAGAAGGCTTAAAAACATTAAAATACTTACCGCATGGGTAGATGAAAGGAATTTAAGATCTAGGAAACTTTTAATAAAGTTAGGATTTGAAAAAGCTTGTAAAATTAATGAATTTATATATTCTGAGACAGAGAAAATATTTTGCAATTTAATAATGTATGTTGGATATATAAATATAGTCAAGACTAAATTAAAAGAAGAATTAATAAAGAAAAATTATAACATATATGAAGAATAATCTTATATAAAAGTTTTGAAAATGATATTTAATGAATAAAAATCTGTTTAATGTCTTAACATATAGATTTAAATATTTATCATTTAAATTTTAATTCAGAAATAATTAAAAATTTCTATAAGGAATTTTTAATTATTATTATTAAGATTCTTCTTTAATCCAAGTATATTCTTCTATCTTAGTATAGTTCATAATCCTGCAGTTACTTAGATAATATATTGTATACTTTTGAATGCCTACATACTTACATATAGAATATACATAGAAATTTAATTTAAGAATTGATCATACAAATATAGTCAAAAAATTAAAAGATATCAAATCAAGAATTAATAAAGATTAAGTTGAAGTATATATCTAAATTTTTCCAAAAGCTGATACTTTCTTATAATATCTAAGCATTTTTAAAATTTACTATTACTACTAGATAAATATGACCAGCCTATATAAAGAATATAGAATGTCGGAATTAATAAAAAGTGAAATAAATAAATATGACCTTTCTATAAGACCTAATTCTTTTTTAGACATATTCTTAAAGACTTCTGAAAAAAGCAGTGAAATAGATTTACCAGTATATATATTTAATCGCTCTTTAGTAAAAGAAGTTGTAGAATGTGCTTCAACTAATGAATATGATAAAATAAATTATTCTAAACTAATCGATTGTATTAATAAACATGGCCCTGAATTACCTATACCCATTAAAGACCATATTAGATTAGGTATTCTTATTACACTACACCGTATACCTTCAGAAAGAAGACTCTCATTAGATAAGATCATAGAATCACGTACAGAACAAGTTCCTACAGGGTACTTAAGCAGACAACCATTAGCAGTGACAATAATAAAAGACGAAGACCTTGACAAATCTGGAGCTTTGCTTCCAACAGCTATACATGAATTGGTACATTCAAAGGAATTAGAAGAATCATATATTGGACCACGTATAGAGACACAAATAGATATATATGATATAATTGATAATTATATAAAGCCGCATAATCCTTTCTATAGCATCTATAGAGGTAGAGAACTTTCAAAAAGAGAAACAATAACAGAACTAACAATGATACACGTATTAGAAGATGCGGGTGTGGGACATGTATCCCTAAACAGAAAAGTATTTATAAGAATGAAACTTCATCGAATTGGAAAAATAAAAAATGAGATAGGAATTCAATATATTATAAGAGAATCGCATTTGCTTTCTTATTTGGCAGCATATGAGATGTACGAATTAGCACATACAGATAAAAACATGAAAGAAATATTAAAAATTATTAGCGAAATTATAGATGAAGAATTGAAATCATATGTCGAAAGAGAATTGAAGAAAATAAGCTCAAAATAAAGACTTTTATAAAATTATAATAATCTTATTTAATAAAGATGTTTTGTAAATATTTTTAGAAGAATTTATGATAAAGCAAATGTTTATAGCATAAACTAATAAGAATTCGATTAAAAAGAAAAATTTAGAACATTAATTATATTCTGTATAATTTTTATTTAAAGATTTTAATTTTTTAGATAATAGTAAGTATATTATTGTAGCAAAAATTAACGACCAATATAAATATATTCATAGTAACATTACTGTTCTCAATTCGATTTATTTTTAAATCGATATTCTAGAGTTTTTCAATCACGTATAATAATTCATTATTATAAACATTTTTATTAATAATAAACATATCTTCGCAGAAAAAGTTAACATAAATTTAAAATATATTAAAAGTTTAAAATCCTTTTTTATATAGATTTCCATAATGACTACTAAGTTAGAAGAGATAATTGAATCATTAAATCTTAAGTTACAAAGGGGAATAATTAATGAAGATGATATTAAAGTTTTAAGGAGACTTGCCATCCAATATGGAGATTACGTAAATAAAATAGAAAACATACGCCTTTTCGTTATTGGATTGATTACATTAAGAAAAATTGGATATGATGAAAAAGATATATCTATAATATTACTAAACATAATTTCTAAATTTGGAGTAAACAAAATTGATAAATTATTATTTGAAGTTTCTGCCCATATTTATGAAAGATACTATAAAAAACTTGAAGAAGATCTTAAACAAAAATTAGAACTTTTAAAAAAAATACCTAAATCTTCTCCAAATATTGATAATATATTAAATAAATTGAATAAATTAAAAGTTCTCTTAAATGATGATGATAAAGAATATATTGAAATAAAAAATTCAATAGAAAATGTTAAAAAATGCGATATGCCATCATTAAACCATATATATGATACAATACAAAATCCAAGAAGCAATCGTTATTTAGAAAGAATAGAAAATATCAAAAAACAAATTTATTGTACAGTAAAAAATTTAGAATATATAAAAGATAATCTAGAAAATATTGAAAAAGATTTAAGATATGATAAAAAATTAAAGGAAATATTAAATATAAAAAAAGAGTTAGATGTTTACTCTAATAGATTATTAGATATCTTAAATTTATTAGATGTCTATAAACAATCTTATATCAAATTTAAAGAAGGATATTTGCCAAAATTATTATTTGAAGGATTACATTATATAAAAGAATATGGAAATATTAATTTAAATAAGGGTAATATAAATAAAAATTATGAACAAAATATCCTTTACAATTAAAAATTTATTGTTTTACCCAAATTTTTAGAATGTTATTAGTGGTATTCTCTGTTCATCTTCAGTTAATCCACCATGTGCACTCTTAAATTCACTTTCTGGTTTGTCATCAAATCCCAATCTTATTCTCATTTCTTCCCCTTTTTTAGGTACAATTAAATAATCCGGCATTATTTTTTTATTTCCCTTACCTCCCAATAACTTAAATGCTTCTTCTTTGTAAAAAACAAAATAATCTTCTTCAGGAAATATTTTATTAATATCTTCTAATTCTCCATCAATCATTATAGCCCTTCTATCTCCATAAATTCTTTCTACATTTGGATTATTTTGTAATTCTTCTAATAATCTCATTTTATTAACTTTTGTTTGTCCATGATCTGCAGATATTATTATATCAAAAACATCTTTTTCTTTTATATATTCTATTAGTTCAAAAAGATGTTTTAGAGCCAATAATATTGATGGTTGATCTATACCATATTGATGGGATAGATCGTCTATATCCATTAAGTACCATATAATGAAATCATATTTTCTATTTTCTAAAATTAATTCTACTGCATCAAACCAATTTAAATAATATTTTATATCACTATCTTTATATAAAATCTTTGTTAAAGCTGTATTTTCTAGAGAATTATGTATTATAGATAAGGATTTTAATTCCTTTTTCTTTAATTTTGTAAATATCGTATCAAAATTATAAACAAATGTTATATCAACTATTGGGGCAGATCTTGTAGGATATACATAATAATATGGAAACCATAATAATGTACCAGATAATTTTGTAGTTTTTGTTCTAATGAATATCATATGTTCAGACGGTCTTAAACCAAAAAAGAATGAAGGTAATGCTGTAGTAGTTGATGATGGTAATACAGAAGTCATTTCATGATATTTTAAATTTAAATTTAATTTATTTAGTAAATTTATTCCTAAACTATCTACAAAAATAAATAATAATTTATTTCTCTTATTTTCTAACTTTATTTTTCCTCTTTCCCTATTTTTTATTCCAAAATAATCTAATATTGCATAATGCAAATTATATATACTATTTTCATAATCTGGAAATATATATTCCATTCCAATATTAACACTGTAATAATTTAAAATTTTATTCCTTAAATAATGTTTTTAAGCTTATCTAATAAGATACTTATTATATGGTTGGGGTATCAAATACCAAATATAACAATACGAATCTTTTAATCGAAATTCAAGCTAAACTATATTATGATAAGTTGAAGGATTTTGGATATTCTGAAGAACAGATAGCATCAGTTATACAAAGATTGCGTTCTGAAGATCCTAACCATTATCCATACTTACTTGGAGCACTTGTATACTTTATACAAATCAATCTATATCAAAAAATGGATGTACCTACAATTAGAAAAACACTAGAAGGCTTAACAAACTCTTTATTTTCTTCCATTCATGATAGGTTGGAGTATATACTTAATAAAGCTTTAAATTGAGAGTACTATTTTTTACTCGGACATGGTGTTTCTGATGAAAAATTTTACTACCCAGAATTTCGCAGTTTACATGGAAGTGTATATAAATTACCTTTGCCATCTGAAGTCTTAGAACTTCTTCTTAAATATTTATCTAAAGAATTTTCTGATATTAAAGAACCATCTGAGAAAGTTATAATTAAATATCTTAAAGGCCATTTAAGGAAAAAAATAAGAGAATTAAAAAGATATGAAGAGGAAAATTTACCTAAATTATTAGAGGAAGGTGTTAAAAGGATCGTAGAAACTTATAGAATATTAAAGCCAATAATAGAACGTTATTCAACATACGCAGAAGATATTGAAACTAGTGTTAGAAAATCTTTAGATGATCTTGAAAATGAAGATGAAAAAATACGTTCACCACATGATTATCACTTTAAACTACATATGATTAATAAAAAATTGCATTATGCAGCAAAAATGAGTATGTATATCGAAGATATTCTTAAGATGTTATATCTAATAGGAATTAATAGAGTTTCTATAGATAAAATTATGGATTTGCTAAATAGATCTGAAGATCCTCTATCAAATTTAAAAGAAACCTATAATTTGTTGCTATCTGAGCAATGGAATCTCTTTAAATGTGAAATCATGAAAAAAGATTGGTGTACTAAAAGACAATAAAAAATTTCTTATCTTTTAATTAAATTTTTTAAATATTTGTAGGCTAAAACTTAATATTCTTCATATTTATCGATAAATTTTGAATACCAATTATTATATTCTTCTACTGATATTATATGTAATTCTATAGGATCTTCTATACCCAATTCACTATATATTTTCGCAGCAATTTCTGCTCTTTCAAAATTATCCTTAATATCTGGTAATATTATTAATACATCTATATCACTATCAATTCTATAATTTCCTCTAACAATTGATCCAAATAATATCACTCTACAGTTTTTATCTATTTTATTAACACAAATTTCCTTAATTCTTTTAACATATTCTCTTGCATTTTTTAATATTTTAATTCTTTCTTCCCACTTATTTTTAAAGTATTCCAAGTACATTTAATATATTTTTAACTACTTGATAAGCCTTTTCTACAGATTTTTTATCATATGTAAATGGTAAATATCTTGAAGAAATATATGCTTGTTTTATTAATTCTAAAGTGATATATTCATTATCCACTATTTCTTTTAATTTATTATCTTTCGTTAATTCGGTAATTTTATTTAATAAAATAATAATATCGTGCGTTTTATCATATGTTCCGGTTAGTTCATATAATTTATATTTTAAACCCAATTGTAATGCTTGTTCTAAATGAAACATAGCTAAATTATATTTTCCTTCATTTAAATTTCTTTCCCCTTCTTTAAAGAAATCTATTGAATTATTTTTAAGAAAATCCATATAAATTTTTTATTTTATAA
>JAPYVP010000012.1 GCA_028276785.1 Candidatus Nanopusillus sp.
TACATTTAAATATTGGATTTGTATTGGATATAAATCAGCATTATATACATAGAATGAATATGGATCAACAGTATAATTAACAAAACTTGTTACATTTGTTAAATTTAAATATATAGATAAATTATTGCTAGAATACCTAGATATTATTATTCCATACCAATCATTACTTGATGCCATATTTCCACATATTCTTCCTTGAGAATTATATATTAAGAAAAAGTTATTAACCTGTCCGCTTATATTTAGTGAATATAATAAATTACTTCCAAGATATGGAAATGGAAATGGAAATTCATAACATGTTGAATTGTAAGTATTATAAAAATTTAAAGTATAATATATAGTTTGTTTTAGATTATAACTGTTAAAATGACTTGATAACATACTATTATATATTGAAGCTAGTACGTCAAATTGATTTGTTTCTAAAAAACTAATAAATTTATCATTATAAGTATTTGCTAAAGCTGTATATAATATATACTTTTTATTAAATTCATTTATATAATTCGAAGGATTTTGGGGGAATTGCAAATTTATTAAGAATATTAATATCAAAGATACAACCAAGATTATTTCTACCAAATAATTAAAGGATCTCATATACCTAATTATGAAAAAAATAAGTTTATATATTTTTTTAAGAATATGTAAGAAATGAGCATATTAATGAAAATTTTATCATTTATAGAAAATAATTATAAAAAGTTCCTACTACTTTCTATATCGCTATTTGCAATATTTATCGGAATAATATTATTCAATTACTTTAAATATGGGTATATAATTAATAAATCTATTACAATTTCTGGAGGTTATGTAACATTAATAAATAATAATTATAATTTAACAAACACGGAAATACAAAATATATTAAATCAGATGAATATAACAGATTATGTATTGTATAGTACGCCAAATATTATTTATATAGAGTCAAGAGATCAAATTAATAGAACATTATTAATTAACTTATTAAATCAATATTATAATATTAGTATACAGCCTTCAGATATATCAATACAACAGTATAGTTCTCTAGTAGGTGATCTAATATTTAATCAATTTTTATTCTTCGTAATTCTAGCAATGATACTTGCAGCATTTGTAATATTTATAGCATTTAGAGTTTCAAACACTACCTTAAATATAATATCTACCATATTATTTGACATTATCGGATTGCTAGCAATATTGTCCATAACAAAATATCCTATAGGAGCAAATGGTTTTATTGCAATGTTAATGATTTTGGGATTTGCAATTGATAATAATGTAGTACTATCAACAAATATGATAAAAGAAAAAGATAAACCATTTATTGAAAGGGTAAAAATGTCTTTTAGGGTTGGGATGCTAATGGAAATTATTGCATTATATACACTACTTTTATTATATTTTATAGTACCAGATCCATCTGTTAATGAATTTGCATTTGTATTATCTACTGCAACAATATTGGATCTAATATACTATCTAATTGGAAATATACCACTGTATAAATATTTTGAAGCTAAAAAAGAACAAGAAGGTTAGACATCAACAACAAGTTCCGCACTCCAATAGGTCTTCATTATTTTTGTAATATTTATATCATGTAAAGTAACTGCTTTAACTTCTTTTTTAAATCCATGTTTTTCTTTATCATATTTTTCTCCATAAACCTCAAATCTACATACCCATTTATATTTCTTACTTTCAACTCTTACTTTTTTTAAATTTTTTACTCTTATATCTCTTACAGCAAACTTGTCTTTATAAAAAATATCCTCTAAACATATTCTAGCTACATTGTATATAATCTCCAATACATTTTTTCCTTCAATTATGAATTGTTTAGATTCTTTTTTCTCAACTTTTTCATTATCATATATAATATTGAACATACCCAATATTAATGCCTCGATCGCTCTCTTTGGTGTATTTCCATAACCAACAATCTTTATATCCGCAGTATGATCTTCATATTCATACTCCCTCAAAACAGTCATATTAAGAATATTTTTAAATAGTTTTATAAATCAGTAGACCGACAACTCATCATTTTTCAGATTTTAGAGTTTCATCATAAAAGATAAATATATTAAAATTTTTAAATAAATATATTTTATGGAAGTATTAGATATAAAAATACCCGATAATGCAATAAAAGTGAATGTATATTCAAGTTCCTTTAGAGATTTAGAAAAAATACCAAAAGATTATACATGTGAAGGAAAAAATATATCATTTCCAATAATAATTGAAGAAATACCAAACAACACAAAAAGTATGTTATTATTTGTAGAGGATCCGGATGCACCTGGTGGTATATTCAGACATTGGATTGCATATATAAGTAAACCAATAAAAAATATACCTCCAGGAATTAAAAAGGAAAGAATTGTTAAAATAGATGATGTACAAATTATTCAGGGTAAAAATGACTTTGGAAAAATTGGATATGATGGACCATGTCCTCCAAAGGGTCATGGTAAACATAGATATTATACAATAATATTATTTCTAAATAAAGAATTGTATATAGATGGTTGGTTCTTTGAAGATTTTATCAAATATGCAAAAGAAGAAAATATTATTGGTTATGGATATTTTATAGGTATATACGAGAGATAATTTTTTCAATATTTTTATCATTTAAACTAATATGGAAAATACTCAAATATCAAAAGAACAAATTAATGATATAATAAAAGAATTATGGAATAAAGGTTATACACCATCACAAATTGGAAGAGAATTAAAGGAAAAATATAATATAAGAGTTAAAGATGTACTAAATAAAAAACTAGTAAGATATGCAATAAAAGAACTAAATTTAAAACAAGAAATACCGGAAGATTTATTATATTTATTTAAGAAAATAAATAGAATGTTAAAACATTTAGAATTACATAAAAAGGACATTGTAACAAAGAAAAAACTAGAAGAATTGGAAAATAGGGTAAAAAGTTTAATAAAATATTATAAGAAAAATAAAAAATTGCCACAAACCTTTGAATATAGTAGAGATATAGCAAAGATGTATGGTTATTCATGAACAATAGGTTTTTATCTTATATAGAAGAGATATCTAATAGAATAAGTAAAGCAGTAGAAAATAATCAAAATTTTTTGATTATATCCTCATTAAATCCAGATGGTTTATCTTCTTCAATATTTTTACTAAAATATTTATATGAAAAAAATTCAGAAGTTCATTTAACATTTCTAGATTATATAGGTAAAAAGGAAATTAATAATTTATTTTTGGGCGAAAGTGGGTATGAATATGATAATATAATATTTTTGGATATTGGATCAATATTTTCAGATGATATAATAAAATTAAATAAAGATTTAAATAAAAAGATATATATAATAGATCATCATTTTTTAACAATGAAAGATGTTGAATTAAATAATGTTGTAAATCTCAACCCAAATATTTTTAATTTAGATGGTTATAAAGAAATATCCACATCAAATATTTTATATTATTTATATAAAAACCTAAATCCATATGATAAAAATATTCTATACTTATCATTAGTTGGAAATTTATATGATTTCGATAGGCCGAATAATGAAATTTTAAATGAATTAATTGATAGAGAAATATTATCAAAATATACTGGAATAAATCTTCCCGGTATATTTACAAAACCTTTATATAAAGTATTAAGTCTACCATTTAATTTTTATATCCCAAATATTACTGGGAGTGATGAAAAGGCTTTGGAATTAATAAAAGAATTAAATATAAAGGATAAGGGCACCGCTGGTATATTTTATAAAGACTTGTCCGAAGAGAATATTAAAAAACTAGTTAGTAGTATAATAAAATTAAAATTAAAATATAATTTACAAAGAACTGATGATTTAATAGGTGAAATATACAAAATTAATAAAAGTGAGGAGATTGGGGATTTATTAGAATTATTATATAATATTGAAGGGTTAATTGAGAACAATAAAAGAGAAGGTATATTATATTTCATTAAAAAATACAATATAGATATTTTAAAGGAATCTGAAAATATTTTAAGATTGCAATTTTCAAAATTATTATATGATATAATAAATAATAACATACAAATAAAAGATGATAATGGACTAAAGATATTAACAATTGAAAAAAATTATGGAAATGGATACTTTTTACCTCTATTATTAAATCTTTTAATTAAAGAAAATATAGTAAATGGAAAGGTTATTATTTTATTGTATAAATTAAATAATTTTTATAGGGGGGTTATCAAAACGACTAAAGATGAAAATAAAAAATTAATAAATAATATACTAAAAAAACTGTTCGATAATAATTTAATTTATTATTCCAGTTTTGATAATTTTGGAGGTTTTTTATTAGATATAAATAATTATGAAGAATTTATTAAAAAATTAAAAATAAATTTAAGACAAGAAAATCTTATATAAGTTTCTTTTCCTTCAATCTATAAAATCCCTTCTTTAATATTTTTCTAATAATATATCTTTTATTTAATCCTCCCAATTTGATTGCAGCCTTTCTTAAACTTCCACTTTCAATTAATATATTTAATATTTTTCTTTCTTTTTCATTTAATTTTTCATCATATTTTAATATTAATTTTGCTAATTCAATTAAATCAACCTTTTTTCCACCCCAAGCAAATTCTTCAGAAGATATATTATTTATTATTTCTATAGGTTCAAATTCTATAATTGCAACTTCTCTATTTAAATCTAACCTCTTGTATATTCTTTTTAAATCATTTATCAATTCTTCCTTATTATTATAACCATCTCTTTTTGCCTCTTCATCTGTTATTTGATATAATTTTTTTGTATATATATTTTTTACTCTAAATTTTCCAATTACTTTTCCTCCAGCATGTAAAATAAAAATATCTCCTGGTTTTAAATTTGCCTTTGATAATCTTATAGTTAAATTCTTTTTTCCCTTTATTATATCATCTATATATTTTCCAAAAAATTGTAAATGTTTCATTAACCCTCAATTGGCGAAGGTTGTGTAGATACACTTTCTACCTTATATACAGAGGCTCTACCATATTTATATGCTCCATATACCATAAATAAAGCAATTAATACTGCAGCAATTATGAGTAAGATAAGTGCTGTCTGAGAATTTCTATCTTCACTACCAAACTGATCTTTTAATACACTAAGTGCTGTAGAGAATCCTTGTATATATGTATATACATTCCAAATAGTAGCAATACTATTGAATGCTGCAATAAGTATATCAAAGATATTTTTTGTTTTTGATGCAACCATTATACTATTAGCAGTTATAATTATTCCAAACACTATTATTAAGAATCCAAATACTAAGAATGAAAATGAAAGAACTCCTAATAACGTATATATATCAATATATCCCATATAATATGCTCCAACTGATAATAATGCTGCATTACCATATGCCGCGCCTGCAAATGATAATATTAATGCAGAATATGCAACCATTCTTGGCCAATCACTTTCTATATTATTTAATTTCATATATTCCAATGCTCTTCCAGCATTATATGCATTCCATATAGATATTAGTATATTAAATATTGAAATCAATATGTAGAATATGTCTACAGCCATAATCTTTTCTTTATGGGATATATGTTTAAAAAATTAACATTTTAATATTTCAAAGATTTTACTTAATTATAATGACGATAGATATAATATCATTGTTTCAAGCATTCTCAACAATATTTGTGTCTACATTGACAAATGTAGAAATTATATGGGTTACATATCCGGTTTATATAGTATGGTTTTCGATGGAATTGTTTATAGAAAGAATAAGATTTACATATGGACACTCATTAGCAAATAGTATTATATTTTCATGGGTTTCTGTGGATTGGTTAAGACATATATATTTACATCATGAATTTGATGATTATAATAAGTTAATTTTAACAATATTTTTCCTATCATTATCTATATTTACATTAATAGCGTCTATAAAAAGAAAGAAAATTGCAAAAATATTGGGAAGGACAGGTTCTTTTGCATATTTCCAGATTATGTTTACACCATTTATATACGGTATAATTGAATTTACTTATATAAATTTTCTTGCAGTAATAATTTTCTACCCATTAATGTATTTTGCTGTATATGTAATAGATAGATTAGTGCCAGAATTCATTGAAGAAGAACTTGAAGGAAAAAAATTTGAAGAAGAGAACAATGAAGAAGATACAGATAATTTTGCTGAAAGTAATTTACAATATAGTCAACAAAATTACAGTAATTATTATAATTATTATGGATATAATTACGGAAATTATTATGGAAACTATTACAGATATCGAAGATAGCCCCGACCGGGATTTGAACCCGGGACCTGTGGATTACGAGTCCACCGCTCTACCACTGAGCTATCGGGGCCCATATTTTTAAATATTATTTTGTATTTCAATATTAAATGGATTTTTCAAATATTGCAAAGGTATTAAAAGATTCAAATGAAGAAATATTAATAGTAGCAGATTCTGATTTGGACGGAAAAATGTCGTTGGGGTTGATGAAAATAATATTAGAGAAATTAAATAAAAAATATATGGAATATTTTAGGATTACTGGAGAAAATAATTTAGATTTAATAAAAATATTAGATGGGATTACATTTAATAAGAAAACAATAAATACAATAATATTTCTAGACACTCCAATGGATGACAAATATTTAATTAATTTTTCTAAGAGGCATGAAAAGATAAAGATAATATATATAGATCATCATAAAAGAAAGGTTCCAAGATTTTTACCAAATAACTTAGTATATTTTGATGTGAGAGCATTATTTAATTTAGAAATATGTACAACAAGTATTGTATATAGAATTGGAAAAACTTTGTTTGGTGAAGAATTTTCAAAATATTCATTATTAGCATCCATTGGGGCTATAGGAGATTTTATGTTGGAAAATGATAATGAATTATTAAATGATCTATTGAAAAATTACAATGGATTTTATAATGGCAAATACTTTTATGTCCCATACATAATATATTTTTATCTATTTTTAATATCTGACCCATATAAAATATCAAAAAATATTGATAAAGCATTAAATATAGAAGAATTTATAAAAGATTTTGACTTAAAGAAATTGAAGAATTCGGCAATAAAATACTATGATAGATTAAAAAGTGCTAAAAAAATATATGAATCTGAAAAATTGTTAGTATTTAAAGCAAAGAAATCTTCAGTTATATCTACAATTTTATCATCATTTTATCCTGAAAAAATAATATTAGTATTATCTTTAAAAGAAAAATTATTTGGAAGATTATTTAAAGGAAAATATAGAAGATATAGTATATCTTTAAGGAATCAATCCGGAAAATATGATTTAGGAATATTAATAAGAGAATTTGCAAAAGAATATGGCATAACTGGCGGTGGACATCCAAAGGCAGCCGGTGGATTAATATATGAAAAAGATATAGAAAATTTAATAAGATTTTTAGAGGAAAAAACAAATGGAAAGACTTAGATTTTATTTATATGCAATAAAAAGGTTAATTAAGAAGATATTAAGGAAAATTATATAAAAATTATAATCTCCTTCCTCTTTTTCCTCCCTTTCTTCTACAATGATCATGAGGAATTGGGGTTACATCTTCTATAACCCCAACCTTTAATCCTGAAGTAATCAATGTTTTAATTGCAAATTGTGCAGATGGTGTAGGAACCCATGGACCATTATGTCCACCAGGTGCCCTTACCCTAATATGAACAGCAGTTATGCCTTTTTCTAAAGCTTTTTGAGCAGCCTGTTTTGCAGCTAAAATTGCTGCAGTTGGAGTGCCTTTTAATCTTTGAGCCAAAACTACCCTACCACCAGAACTAAATGCTATTGTTTCACTACCGGTTATATCTGTAATATGAATTATAGTATTATTTTTACTTGAATATATATATGCAATGCCCCATCTCTCCTTTTCAGCCATTAAATTTAAAATCACAAATAATCTTATAAAATTAAAAAGAAGGAATTTATTAAGCCGCCGTAGCTCAGGGGTTGGAGCGCCTGGCTCATAACCATTAAAATCGATGAGTTTGTGGGAAACCAGGAGGTCCGGGGTTCAAATCCCCGCGGCGGCATTTATAAATAATCCCACAACACATATTTTTTAGTTTGTTATAACTACGAATATTTTTGAAGAAGGTGATACTAACTACCAAAATTAAAAATATCAAATAACAGAATAAATAATTATATTTCAAAGATTAGAGGTTTTCTATGTAATGGAAATGCAACATTATATATTTCAGTATCATTTATCTTTGTTTTATAATTTTTTGAATGATGAGCATGTCCATGAAATCCATAAATAATTTTATTAGAATATTTTTTAATTAAATTCTCTATATATTTTGAATATAACGACCATTCTGGTGCAGGATCTCCAAAAACAGTATCTCTCGATAACCCATAATGAGAAAAAACTATTATTTTCTTATTTAAACTATTAAATATATTTTCCAATTTCTTATAATAATATTCTTTTATATTTTCAATATTTACCATTTTCCATGTTCTTTCCGGAAAGCCTTCAAATCCCAATAAATAATATTCTCCCAAATCATAATATTCATAATCTAACCAATTAATAAAATTGTATTCTTTTCTATAGAGATCTTTTTCTTTTTCCCCATTTAATAAAAATGATGCTTCATTATTACCAAAAGTTGAAAATATCTTTATATTTCCAAATTTTCTATTTAATAAATAATATAGTTTTTTTATATAAATATGTTCTTTATTGTCGATTATATCCCCACATAATATGATAAAGTCTATTTTTTCATTGATATTATTTAAACTCTCATAAAACTCTTTATAATATGTTGGTAGATGGAGATCTGAAGTTATCAAAAATTTCATTGATAATCTATAAAGAAAACTTTTATATATTTAATATAACTATTCATAATGGAAATATCTATAGAATTATTAAGGCCAGTAAATCCCACAGGTAGGAGTTTTATTACAAATGTATATGGGGCAATAGCAGCAAATAATAGGGAGATAATAGATAAATATAAGAAAGATATAACAAAATTGATACAAAGGCTTGGATTTAAAATAGAAGAATCGATCGGAACCGGAAAATTAATAACAGGTACAATTGTAATTGTATTAGATGATAGTACTAAAGAACCAAAGAAGATGTATACAAAAGATATTAAGATCTGGAATATTGAAAGAGAATATAATGAAAAAATAGAAGTAAGTTTATAAATTCCAATAGTTTTTTATTTTTTTATGGATCCTGAAAAA
This sequence comes from Candidatus Nanopusillus sp., assembly GCA_028276785.1. GTDB lineage: Archaea > Nanobdellota > Nanobdellia > Nanobdellales > Nanobdellaceae > Nanobdella. The sequence goes on from JAPYVP010000012.1 coordinate 9,287, forward strand.
GATGCAATAGATCATGATAAGAAATTAAATGAAGAAGAATTAAAAATAATTAAGGATATTAAAAGACATATTAATAGATTAAAAGATAGTATTAATGAATTAGAAACATTGGTAGAAGAACTAGAAGAATTTAATAGTAAAGAAATGAGAAGACCTTTATTAAGAGAGGATGAGTATAAGATATTTATCAAAATATTGGATATACAAAAAATTTTACATAATAGTATTATATTAATTACCCAAGATATTTTAAGATACAAAATACTATTAAACCAAGAAGTATTTTAAATGATAATTTCTTTAGATTACGACGGAACACTCGTAGATAGCTATACAATTATACCCTTAATTTATGAAAAGATAAGAGAAGAATTGAATTTATATGAGGGATTTACTGAAGCAATGCTTGCGGTAGAAGATCTTGGAGATTATTTTGGAATTTTTGAAAGGGGAAAATGGATAAGATTCTTAATAAAAGATAATCCTGATGAAATAATAGAATATTATTGGAAAATCAGGACTGAAAATCAGATAATATTACCAGGAACTATGAAGTTCTTAGAAAAATATAAAAATAAAGATTTATACTTGGTAACATCTAAAGATGATACAAGAGATATTAAAGTAAAAAGAATTAAGAAAACCAATTTAGATAAATATTTTAAAGATATACTTATATATGGAACTGAGGAATTTAAAACAATTATTGATGTATTTGAATACTTAATAGATATAGATGATGATATAGTATATATAGATGATAAAAATACAAATTTATATCAAATAAAAAATAAATTAAATATAAAATTATTTAAAAGAGCATATTATCCACCATATCCATTAAAACTGGCATGGTATTATCCAGAAATAGATGTTCCAAAGATAATAAATATTTTTGAAATTGAAAAATATATTAAATTATGATAGTTAAATTAGAAAATATAGAAAAAGTATATTATGTTGGAGGATATCCTATAAAAGCATTAGACAATATAAGTTTAAAAATTAAAGAGGGAGAATTTTTATCAATAGTTGGACCATCTGGATCTGGAAAATCTACATTACTGGCAATAATGGGATGTTTGGATAGACCAACAAAAGGAAAAGTATATCTATTTGGTAAGGATATATCAAAATTAAATGATAATCAATTATCAGAATTTAGAAAAAAATATATAGGATTTATATTTCAACAATATTATCTATTTAGTTATCTAAATGCATTGGAAAATGTACAAATTAGCTTAAGAATTTCTGGAAATAGTAATCTTGAAAAGGCAAAAGAATTATTGAATAAAGTCGGATTGGGAGATAGATTATATAATTATCCAAATCAATTATCTGGGGGGCAACAACAAAGGGTAGTCATTGCTAGAGCATTGGCAAAAGATCCTAAATTAATTTTAGCAGATGAACCCACTGCAAATATTGATGAAAAATCGGCAAATGAAGTATTAGATATATTAAAAAAATTAAATGAAGATGAAAATAGAACTATTATAATAGTAACACATGATTTAAGAGTAGCAGAAAAAACTAATAGGATAGTAGTAATAAGAAATGGAAAAATATTAAGTGATGATGCTACAATTGATGAAACAATAGAACTATTAAAATAATTTATAAATATTTTTTAAATATAATAATCCTATGAAAAAATTTATCTATATATTTTTATTAATTCTTTTATTTTTTAGTATAAAATCCTTACAAATAAACATTACAAAAATATCCCCAACGATAGTAAAAACTAATAGCAATATAAATTTGGGGGTTTGTATAATAAATAATGGATTATCTCAAGCAAGTATGATTAATTTAAATATATATTATCCCAATTGTATATATTCAAATCAATCCTCAATTTATATCCCATATTTAAATCCAGGAGATTCTTATTGTACTTCATTAAATTTATATGAAAATTGTAATCCTGGAAGTTATATTATAATAATAAACGGAACTTATTCGAACAATAATGGAGTTAGTGAAATTTCACAAATATATCCAATAATTGTTGAAAATCTTCCATATATAACAATCAGTAGTTATCATTATTCAAATAATTATTATGGAAGTATTGCAAATTTAATATTAAATATAACAAATTATGGTGGAGAAATATATAATGTATTAATTAGATCAAATTTTTCTGCATGTTCATTAGAACCTTCTTCAATATATTTAGATAATTTATCAAGTTCTACATTAATTAATTTCCAATTATTGATTCCATCAAATTATGCAAATAATTATTGTACAATACCTTTATTTATAATTTATCAAGACTCATTGGGAAATATTAATAATTATACAACATTCATTAATGTACCAATTTTACCATCAAATAATAGATTAGAAGTTTTATATGATATTGAATATCTAAATATTGGAGAAAATATAATTAATTTAACATTATATAATCCTACAAATTCAAATATATCGGATATCTCATTAACATTTACCTCTAAGAATATTTCAATTGTAAATAATAATATTTATATTAGCAATATACTACCAGGACAGAAAATAAATATTCCAATAAAGGTGATTGTAAATAACAATCTATATGGAACTATAATTATTCCTTTTAATATTCAATATTATTCAAATTCAGTATTATATAATTTAAGCGGATATGTTGTTGAAAATATAAATGCATATCCAAACATAACTTTATCAGGATTATATAGTTCTAAAACATTAACATTTAATGTATTCAATTATGGAAATGCACCAGCATATAATATGTATATAAATGTATACAGTTCTGATAAATGCACAATTTCCCCAAATCAAGGATATATTGGAGAATTGGATCCTGGAAATTCAAATGCTGTTATATTTACACTAAATAATAATTGTTACCCAAATACAACCATATATATACAAATATATTATACTGATATTTTTGGAAATAGATACTCGATGTTTTATAATACCTCTCTAGAAGATTTAGGATACAATATTTATTATAACAGATCTTCTGAAAATAATTTAATTAGTATAATAGCACTAATTTTAATCTTTACAGGTATAATATATTACATAATGAAAAAGAAAAAGAAAAATGAAAATCAATGATTATTTATTTCTAATATTTAAATATTTAAAGACTAAAAAGCTGAGAACTTTTTTAACATCATTAGGAATTACAATTGGTATAGCCACTATATTTACATTAATTGCATTATCTCAAGGTTTACAATATTATGTTCAAAATGAACTAGATAAATTTGGGGGTAAAGTAATATTTATTTATCCTGGTGCAAGAGTTGGATTTTTTAATACTATTTCTGGATATTTTACAAACAATTTTATTCAAAATATTCAAACACTACCAGGGGTAGAAAAGGTTATAAAAGCGCACCTAACTTCTACAGTAATCAATTATAATAATTATCAAATACCGGCTAATGTATTGGTTATCAATACAAAAGATGTAAACTATTTAAGATATGTGAATTATGATATTTCTGAAGGAACCTTTATAACAAACAATAATAACTGTCAGGTTAATTTAGGATATCAAATTGCAAATTCTCCATCATTAAATAATCAGAAAATACATGTTGGGGATTATATAAATATATTTGGACAAAGATGTCAGGTAGTAGGAATATTTAAACAAACAGGGGGACAAATAGATTATATTATTTTATTTCCAGAAGGTGTATATGAAAGATTGTTTGGAAATATAAATTATAACTATTTGATTGTACTTGTTTATGATTTTAATATGGCATATAACTCCATAAATAATTATATAAATTCACTAAAAGGCCAAACATACACCATAGTAACTGCACAATCCATTAAACAAATTATAGATCGAATCATCGGTGCAATATCTTTATTTTCACTAATAATTGCATCAATATCCATATTGATTTCAGCAATAAATATTGTAAATACAATGTATACATCAGTTTTAGAAAGATATAAGGAAATTGGGTTATTAAAAGCTTTAGGAATGAAAAATTCAGAAGTATTAATTTTATTTTTATTAGAATCTGGATTTATTGGATTATTGGGAGGTATTCTAGGAATAATATTTGGATTTTTTACATCATACATAGCTTCTATGATATTATCATTCTATGGATTTGTTGAATTCCAACCATATATTACCGTACAATTAATAGTCCTTTCCCTATTACTTCCTTTCTTCATAGGTATTCTATCTGGAACATTGCCTGCAATAAAAGCTTCTAGAATTGATCCAATGGTTGCATTAAAATATGAATGATCTTTAATAAAATCTTTATAAATCTATAAAAAACAACTATATTATGGGCATAAGATCTCTTTCTCCAAAAATAGCATCTATATTAATTGCTTCTATTATAGTTGTAATTGTTGTAATATTTTATGTATTTAAATTTAATTCAACAAGCAATTCTACTACAATAACTACCCCTCCAAGTCTTAATAATTTTAGCTATTACAGACCGGTTATAATAAATAATGCACAGAATCCAAACACTTTAACAAATTATCCAATATTAGTAACTTTAGATACACAATCTTTGATATTACAAGGTAAAATGAGAGCTGATTGCGGAGATATAAGATTTACAGATTCCGACGGTAATACATTATTAAATTATTGGATAGAACCAAATACTTGTAACACAAATAATACGAAAATATGGGTAAATGTACCATCCATACCTAAAAGTTCTACTAAAACAATATATTTACTGTATGGAAACCCAAATGCAACTAGTATGAGTAACGGACATTTGGTTTTTACCTTTTTTGAAGATTTCCAAAATGGTACAGCAGGATGGACACCTGTTCTGACTTGGGCTCCAAGTGGTATTTCATCAGCTTCTGCTGTTTGGATACAAAGTCCATATGGTTATGCTGGTGGAATTAGTTTAACAGATGAAGGGGGATATTATGCATCAACAGCAGCATTAGTAAAAAATATTTCTATTTCTGATAATTCTGTAAGTTATTGTTTCAGTGCATATGCAATGTGGAATATTACACCTAGACAACAACCAAATTATGATAATTATGCAATTATTATATCAGCTACAAATGGGACTGATACAAAAACTGTTGCATATAGATTAATTGTTGGGGGAGATCCATGTGGTAGATATTGGATTGCTTTTTTTGGAAATTGTGGTAATAAAGACTATCTATGTACACCACCGAACACGTGGATTAATATAAGTACAAATTTAACTAATGATTTTCTATCTTTATGTAAGTTTAAAGTTAGAAATATTACACAAATTTCTATCAATGTTGGTACATGGTATAGGACAATAGATGGATATGCAACCAATATAATAATAAGAAAATGTGTATCTCCAGAACCTTTTGTAATTTTAAAAGACGAAGCAAAAATGCAATAGAAAATAAGAATATTATAAATTTCTCTTAATCTTTTATTGCAAATATTTTTTAATTTCTGCCTTTTTATATCTATCATCTATAAAGAATATTTTAACATAATCATTTGGAAATCTTATTGCTCTTCCAATTACTTGTTTAATATTTATATCTT
>JAPYVP010000002.1 GCA_028276785.1 Candidatus Nanopusillus sp.
AATTACTTGCTATATAATAATAATTTTGGCTTTTTGATAATTGTATATTTTGAAAAACATATTGATTACTCATATTTACATTCGAAGAATTTGAAGGAAAATATAATGTTATATTAGTTCCATTAATCAATTGCTGTATTAGATATTGCTTATATTGATATGGAAGAATTATCCAATATACAAAAATTATTATACCCAATAATATAAAGAAAATACCCAAACCCACCGTCTGTAATTTTTTCATATTTAAATAAAGTATTCCTTAATATTTATATTTTATACCTTAATTTCCCAACAATACAAAATCTATCAATTAATTCAAAATTGTTAACATTATTACTTACAAAATATATTTCTGCATCTACTTTATCAAGAATATTAAATAAATTTATAATTTTATCAATATTGTTTTCTTCTTTCATTTTTTTAAAACATTCTTCAGAAATTAAAACATATTCTATATTATTGTACATTGCATTATTATATACTTCATCATATCCAAATGCTACCATGTTTTTTTGCATTAAATATAATATTTCTTCAATTAATTTATTTATTTCTAAAATTTCTAAACTTTTTAATGTTTCATAATATTCTGCTCTTCTAACAAATTCATATATACCATTTATACCTCCGTTAGACACTTTATATACTTTTATATTTTTTATATTTAATTTATCCTTTATATAATCATAAAATTCTTCAGGATAAAATAATGGACCAACTATGCATAGAAATTTAATATTATAATCTCTTAATGCATTTAAAAATTCTGAAAATATTTTATATAATTTTGATTTTTCTTCTGGATCTCCCTTATTTATCTTATAATATTCTTCCTTTATAATTTTTATTCCATTATTTATTATACCCAAAGCTATTTCATTACTATCTATAGATATTACAAAAATATCTTCCTTTTTTCTAGAAGATTTTTCCAATATCTTTTCTTCATATTTCTTTATTTCTTCCTTTTTATATAATGTAAATTCTGTAGATATTCTTATATCAAATGTATGATAATGGCCAATAGAATCTTTATCATTTGAATCAATTATTTTTCCAGAAATTCTTAGTGAATCTTTATATTCAGAAAATTTAATATTTTCAACTTCTATTTTTATCTTTATTTTTTTCTTTTCTTTCTCATTCTCAAATTTTAATGTTCTATAATCATATCCTTCTATTATATCTCCAACATTAACTATTTTATACAAATATAATAAATCTACTTCATCTTCTACCCTAATTTTTATTGTTTTCCTATCTATTATTTCATATTTCATATTAGTAATAATATTAAAGAGAGAAATATTGGGGGAATAAATGGTGCCCCTTCCTTTACTTTTACTTTTATATCATTATATTCTCCCAATTTTTTTAATATATTTATTTCTTCTTTTGAAAGACCGAATCTTCCAATAAACAATTTATTCTGAAATATATGATAAAATATTATAATAAATGGCATAGAATAATAAAAGAAAATTTCATTTAAAAAATAAAATATTAATGGTAGAATTACAATAAATAAGATAATAATAGAATTTATTAATTTATTATTGCTCTTAAATTTCAATATATACTTATTTTCATTTTCATAAATATCAAAATATTTTATTAATATTTCTTTATCTTCTTCTTTTATATTATTAACTTCTATTCCATCTTCTATCCAATCTCCCTCAACCAACTCATTTACACTTCTCATAAATGTTAATTTTTCTTCCAGATCTTTTGATATATATCTAAATAGAAAATATGGTATATATACAAAAATTAGAGAAATTAATAGATAATAAATATTAAAATATAAAAAGAAAAGGTTGATAAAATATATAGAGATCGATATTAAGATAATATTAAGGATAGAAATGTAATATTTTTTTCTATTTTCTTTATATATTTTGATAGCTTCTATATTGTGAAATATAAATCCAAACAATACTAGGTAAAATAAAAATAATAACATCTTATATGGAGAAAAGAATGATAATAGAAAGAATATTGAAAAGAAAATAAACAAATCTCCAATAGCTAATAATCTGAATAAATATAGTAATGCAAAAAACAAAAGAATAAGATATGAAAATATAAGGTTCTCTGGATAAATATTTTGAATAATTAAGTATAAAAAATAGAATACATTAAATATTAATAAAATATATATTATTATATCATCTACAGATTTATATTTTATATCCTGATATGAAGAATATAATAATATTATTATGTCAAATATCAATAAAGGGAGCATTTCATTCATATAAAAAATAAAAAATACAATTCTTATAAATAATTATTATGATGATGTGGACACAATCTGAATTAATGATGAAAGGAGTAGCTACTGATTTTTAAATTTCTATATATTAATATTTATTATGCCATTAATAATACCATCTCCAGAATATGCTAAGAGAAGAAAAATATTACAGATTGATAATAAAATTAAAAAATTGGAAAAAGAGAGAGCTGGAAAAATAACTTTAGTATTAAAAAAGGAAATAGATCTAAATAATCTTAATGAATCATTAAAATTTATATCAATGTTAAAAGAATTAGAGGGAAAAAATTTCTTTGATGAATTATATATTGTTAAATCTGATAAAGTATTTGATTATTTAGATATAGAAAAAGGATTAGACCAGAAAAATATAGAAAAAGAAAAATTAATAAAATTATATGATATAATAAGTAGGCTTGCAAATATAATAGATAAAATTAAAAAAATCTATTAGTATTTATATTCCTCTTCTGCTTTTATATTTTTAGATAATAATAATCTCTTTATATTCTCTATATCATTCTCTATTATTTTTATTTTTTCTATTTCATTTATTATATATTCAAAATTGGCTATATCAATAAAATTCTCTATTTTCTTTATTTTATTCATTAAATTTTCATAATCTGATAATACAGATTCCAATATATCTTTAGAATCATATAATTCTGCTTTTATCTTTCTCATTTCTTCTTTAATATTATTTAGACCTTCCTCCAATTTATTATATTTTTCATTAATCTCTTCAATTTTATCTATTTCATTTACTTTTGATCTTAAATCTACAACTAAATTATTTAATTCTTCAAATAATGCATATATACTATTTAGTCTATTTTCGAAGTTTATATATTTATTGTATAATTCTTCATAAGCTTTAAATTGTTTTATATTTTTAATATCATCATTTGTTAATTGTAATAAGTAGTTCATATTACTTATTTTATTATTAATTTCAGAATATTTTTCTTCATATTTCTTTTCTATCTCTTCCAATTTACTATTAACATTATATAGATCTTTTTCCTTTATCTCGCTTATCATTTCAGATATTTTATTATACTGTAATAGATCTTTAGATAAATTATCTATTGTTTTAGATAATAAATTTGTTAAGTTATCTACTTTTGCTTTTAGATCATTAAAAATATTAATATTTGTATATGAATCTTCTATTTTATTTAACCTATCGGTTAAATCTTCTACTTTATTTCTTAATTCCTTTATACTATTTATAACATCTTCATATTTTGTTATTTTATTACTTAAAGAATTGATATCAAGTTCTAATTTATTTATTTTTGATTTTATATTTACTATAGCAGAATAATCAACAAAGTTTTTTTGATTATTTTCTAATACATCTACTTTTATTTTTAAATCATTTAGATACCTCACTTTATCTAATAAATCTTCATTTAATATTTCTTTATAATTATTTAATATTTTTTCTACATTTTCTAATTCTTCTCTCAAAGCTTTTAATTGATTATAAAATTCTTCTTTATTTACAAAATTATTTAAGCTTCTTTTTATTTCCGATATCTTATTATTAAAATTTTTTACATATGTAAAAAATTCATCAATTATATCCACATTTTTATTTAAATCCATAAACTAATTATTTACAGTAAATTTTATAGACTTATCATATATTCCTTAATAATTCTTTTCTTACGTCATCAATTTCCTTTTTTATCATATCATATTTTAATTCTAAATTATATAATCTTTTCTTGATATCGTCTATATCTTTAAATTTTAAGTTTATTTCCAATAAAATTATCTTTAATTCTTCCAATAATTTATTATATTCATTATTTTTATCTAATATGTTCTTTAATTTCATATATTTATCATAAATTTCATCTTTTAATTTTTTATTTTTCTCCAATTCTTCTTTTAAATCTCTAATCTTATTTTCTAATTCTTCTATCGTTTTTTCATATTCATTTATTTCATCCATTTTTAAAAAATGATAATATATCTTTTTGAGCTTTTCCTATATTTTCTATGGATATATTCAATGCCTTTAATATCGGTTCTATAGCTGGTAAAACCTGTTTATATATATAATATTCTGGATCGTATTCATTATCTCTAACTTCATCCAATATTCTAACTTTATCAGAAATTTTTTCACCACCTTTTACTATGATATATTCAACTATGAACCCTTTTCTAACATCATAACCCCTTTCCTTATATTTCTTTGCTGCTATGATGTGTGGAGCTGTAACTTCATATTCTGATAAATCTTTTCTCAATTGCTCCCTTAATATAAATTTTTCTTTAGGATAAATATGATTTCTTATATTTTTAATAACTTCAGATAAATAATTATTTATTTCTTTTATTTTTCCTTCTAATGCTAATCTAATTACCTTTTCCTGAACTTCTCCAGCAATTTCTGACCAATCCCTTCTAACAACTTCAAAACCTCTTAATTTAATATTTTTATTTTCAGATAATAATGCATATCTTTTTCTAGCACCACCTTCTCCAGATCTCTTTTCTACAAATATTCCAGATATATAATAATCTTCAAACTCCATTTCCAATGGTTTCGGTAAAATATTGTTTATCTTATTTAATAAATTTATCGCATTTTCTTTACTATCCACAATAATAAATATAGAATCGGTATCACCGTATAATATTTTATAACCACTTTTTTCAATAAAATCTTTTACTTCTAATATATGCTTTCTACCTAGAGCTGTTACTGAAGCTGCGCATTCTAAACAATACCATCTAGAATTTGGAAAACCCAAATACCCGTATGTAGAATTTATTATATATTTTAATGCTGTCTGTTTACCATCAATTATTTTATATTCTTCAGAATTTTTATCTAAGCCTTTTAAAATTTTCTTTAAATTTGTTCTTTCTTCAAATATTTTTTCTAATATTGTAGATATAAATCCTTTTTTCTTTTTACAGAACCATACTTCATACTTTCCCAAACTAGTTTCGATAATTATTTTATCCTTCATACATTCTTCATGTTCACATTTTAATGTATCAGGAGAAATATTATATCTAATTATTATTGATGGATATAGAGATCTAAAATCAAAAACCACAATATTTTTGTATAAACCTGCTTTTGGTTCTAATACAATAGCACCAGTATATGTTATCCTTTTTCTTTTATCTACTTCATTAGGATCTGGTCTATTTGGTATTATTTCGTTAAATTCTTTTGCCCTTTTTATTAGATAATTCTCTACAAGAATTCCATATGTACTTCCCGATAATTCATATAAAGTAATTCCAACCAATCTTGCTAACTCTAATAAAATCCCTTCAAAATGTTTATATAATTTATAAGTTAGTTCTGCATCTTTTCTATTATATTTTATTAGGTAACTAAAATCTTTTTTGTTATAAATTATATCTGACATCTTATTTAAGTCCATATCTAATTTTCCCTCTCCCAATATTTCCATAGCAACTTCATCTAAAGAATATGTTTCAGAATTTAATTGAGGTGCAAATATTGTTGTAACAATATCATATAAATCAACATGTTGTATTCCAACTATCCTATATTTTCTATCTTCTTCCCTTTTTTTAGTATATATTATTCCTTTTCCATCCCATCCAAAATCAAATTTAAATCCTAATTTTTTTGCTTTTTCATATAAGAAATATAAATCAAAATTATTTGAGTTGTATCCAACAATTATATCCGGATCCAAACTTTTAACTATTTCATCAAATTTTTTTAATAACTCCAATTCGCTATTTACTTTTATTCCTTCATTTGATTCTCCTCCCCAATATATTGAATAATGTTTTTCCCCATCATATATTGAAATAATATAAATATATGCCTTTTCTGGTGATATTATAGATCTATTGGAAGCTGTTTCTATATCAAATGATATAACCTTTAATTTATACTTATCTTCAACAACTCCGTTATTTTTCTTTAATTTATAATAATCAATATTATCTCCTTTTTTTATTAATTCTAATTCCAAATCATATGTATATAATGGATATATATCATTATCTATCTGAAACTTTTTTATTATACCAATATCCCCCTCTTTTTTTCCAATTATTTTTCCTTCTTCCTTCAATTTATCGGCAAAATCTTTTATTTTATCATAATCATCTTGATTCAAATAAACTTTTATTACATCATATTCTTTTCCTATAAAATTTTTCTTTAGAATTTCAAAATTTTTTACATATTTTTCATCTTTTAATCTATTTTTTATTTCTTCTAAATATTTCTTATCCTTTAATATTAAATATACATAGAATGGTTGATCATATTCTATTCTTACTTTTTTTCCATTTTCATCCCTCCCATAAATATAAATTTTTTCTTTATCATGATCAAAATCTAATATAAATATTTTCATAAAAAATTATTGTAAAATATTAATTAAAGTTTAACCTTTTATAACTGCTATTGGTCTTAATCTTACAACAATTTTAGATATACCAAGTTCATCAGTTACTTTTACAACTTCATCAACATTTTTATAAGCCTCGGGTACTTCCTCAACTACACCTTCTCTTGTTGTAGATTTTACATATATTCCTCTTTCTTCCAAATTTCTAATTACCTCATTATAATTAAATGACCTTCTCGCAGCAGCCCTAGACATATTTCTTCCAGCACCATGTGCAGATGATCCAAAAGATAATTCCATAGATCTTTCAGATCCTATTAATACATATGATGCAGTCCCCATTGAACCTGGAATTAATACTGGTTGTCCGATTTTTCTATAATCTTCTACCAATTCTTCTGAACCTGGCGGAAATGCTCTAGTTGCACCTTTTCTATGAACAATTAACTTTTTCTTTTTACCATCAATTTTATGTTCTTCAATTTTTGCAATGTTGTGGGCAACATCATATACAACATTTAATCCAATATCTTCTGCTGGATGATTATACACTTTTTGGAATGATTTTCTGATAAAATACGTTATTATTTGCCTATTATTCCACGCAAAATTTGCTGCAGCACTCATTGACTTCCAATAATTGGTCCCTTCCTCAGATTGAAATGGTAAATATACCAATTCTTTATCTGGTAACTTACTTATTTCTTCTCTATATTTTTTCAATCCCAAATCTATATAGTCTGATGCGATTTGATGTCCAAATCCCCTAGAACCTGTATGAATTAATATTGTTACCTGTCCTTCTTCATATATTCCTAATTTGCTTGCTATATCTTTATCAAATATTTTATCAACTACTTGTATCTCGATAAAATGATTTCCAGATCCTATAGTTCCCAATTGATCTATTCCCCTTCTAATTGCTAAATCTGATATATGTTCTATTGAAGCATCTTTTAATCTACCATAAGATTCTACATGTTCCAAATCTTCTTTCCATGCATAACCTTCTCTATAACTCCATTCCAAACCCTCTTCTACAGCATCCTTAAATTGTCCTGGAGATAAAACAATCTTTCCAGTTTCACCAACTCCAGCAGGCACATTTCTAAATATTTCATTTACAATTTCTTTTAATTTTGGTTTTATTTCTTCATACTTTAAATTTGTTCTTAATAATCTCACCCCACAATTTATATCATATCCTATTCCACCTGGAGAAATTATTCCTTCATTTATATCAAATGCTGCAACTCCCCCAACCGGAAATCCATAACCTTCATGCCCGTCTGGCATTACAATAGAATATTTTTGTATTCCAGGCAAACTAGCAACGTTTTTTCCTTGTATTAATGTTTTATCTTCTTTCATCTTTTCTATTAATTTGTCATTTGCATATACCCTAACCGGAACATTCATTCCTTTTTCCTGAGGTATTTCATATATGTTTTCAGATACTTTTCTTAACTTTACATCCATAAAATATTATTGATTATAATTCTTTAAAACATGATTTAAGAAAAAGAAAGAAATTCCCAAAATAATAAATGCTAAAAATAAACCATATTGAACCGAAATGGTATAGAGTAATAAAGCCCCTATTGCACCACCAATATTTCTGAATAAATAAATATTTCCAAATTTTTGTGGATAATTTAATATTATATAATTATCAAAGAAAAATTGGAACATTGTCCATGAAAATGCAGCCAGTATAAATAATACTAATAGTATCATAGCATTATATATTTCTGACAAAGATAATACTAAAGATAATAATATTATAACACCCATTAAAAATCTGGCGAGTATTCCAATCCTTATGTTTCTAAAATTAATTTCCCTTTTATATATCTTATATAATATTGAAGTATATAATCCATTTATAAATAATAAAAATGGAAAAATCATAGATAAAGAAAATATATTTACAGAATAAACTAGAGATGCCCAAACTAATGAAAATCCAACCAAAACAAACAGACTATACAATTCTAAATACCCTATCCTTAACTTCTTTATATTTAGTGGATATACCAGACCTTCAAATATAGGATATATAACTCCAAATTTATCTACATTTTTTTCTGCGACTGAAAACATTTTATCAATTCTCTCTAATAAATCTAATTCGTGTGTTGACGAAAATAAGAAGAGGTATAATTTTCTATGTAAGATAACTATCGTTGATATTATCAATAAAATAGTAACTATATATACGTTATAGATTATAGAAATAAAAATAAGAAGGATTTGTGGTATTACTTGTCCAAATGTCCAATAAATATTAAAGTAAAAATTTAAGCTTACATCCTTATAATGTAACAAAAATGAAAAATATGTGGACGGATACGTAATAGTAAACAACAAAAATGCTAACATTAGTAAATAGATGTTTGGATAAATTAATAGCATAGAAGATAAAAGGGGTCCTATTATTCCAATCATTGCAATGTTGGTATAATTTTTTTCATTTATTTTAATATTTCCAAATATTGCCGAACTTATCATTGATCCTATATAAGATATAGAAACTAAAAAATAATATACATTAGATGGAAAATTAAAATAATATGGATAAACAAAGAACAGGCTATTTAACATTCCACCAAGTAAGCTATTACTTAGTATAATAATCTTTTCTTTACTGTTCATTTTATTATCTCTCTAAATTTTTCTTTTAATATATCACCCAAAGCTATGCCTATTGCAATTGAAATAGAAATAACAATTCCACCAAAGAGTATTATAAACATATAGAGAAGAACTGGAGATAGAATATTTAAATAGCTAAGCGTTAATACTAATATAAAGAATAATACAATAAATCTTATTGAACCTAATATAAAGTTTACATATTTAAAATTTTGGATTGCTGGATATAGAAAAGATCTCAACATAAATTCAGACATTGCATATGAAATTATCATTACTATTATTATTATCAATAAGTTATTTAATATTTCAAAAATTAATATTCCTATATTACTAAAATATGAAATTACATAGAATGATAACCCCACAAAATAAAAATATATGAAAAATTTGGTTATATTTACTATTAAATCTGTAAAGGAATATGTTGTCATTATCCGTTTATCATGTAACCATTTATCAAGACCAAGGATGTTTTTTAGTATTATTTTGAGTATTAAAGCTACAAGTTTTCCTACAAAGTAACCTATTAATACAATAGAAATAAAAATCAACATTGCCTTTAATGTATTATAACTAAATACTTGAGGTATAAGATTAATCATATTTTCCAGCATAATATTATCTAAAAAAGTGATAATTTATAAATACATAGTCTCACTAAAGTTAATGTAACTTATGGGTAATAAGACATTTTTATCTTTAAAAAGATTCTTAAAATATTTTTATATTAAGAGATTTTTATAAATTTTCTAAAAACTAAAAATTCTGTTCTAGATTATTTCAATTGAAAATAGCCCCGCGGGGATTCGAACCCCGGTCTCAGGGACCAAAACCCTGAATCCTAGACCACTAGACGACGGGGCTATATAGCATATCATATTCTTTAAATTTAATAATATTTTTATTAAACAATCTTATTATGAATGATGTTGAAATGCTTAATTTTTTTAAATTAAAAGATAATCCTTTTAAATTAGAGGTAATTTTAGAAACTTTTGTTGGATATAATTTAGAAAGAACAAAATTATTAAATTCAATAAACAATAAAGAAAAAATTGTTTTAGTTTCTGGCCCTACTGGAGCAGGAAAAACAACATTACTATTATGGATATATAATAATCTTAAAACAAGGAATAAAATATATATTTACAGGCCTTTTAAAAAAAGAGAAGAATTTGAAAAGTATTTCATTGACAGATTATCCTTTTTTGAAAGAATAATATATAAATTTAAGAAATTCAATATAATAGAATATTTAAATAAGAAAAACTTGATAATATTTTTAGATGAAGCTACATTTTGTGATGATGATATTTTAGAATGGATAAAAATTATATCTGATCAAACAAATTGTACATTTATATTGGCAGGATTGCCGGAATTTGAAGAGAGATTGTTAAAAGAACATAGAACATTATATGAAAGAATTATCACAAAGATATATTTAAAATCTCTTGATCCTGAAAGTGGTAAATTACTAATTAAGAAAAGATTAGAACTTGCGGGTAATCCAAATTTATTTACAGAAGATGCGATAGAAGAAATATACAATTTATCTGGGGGTTTACCAAGAGAAATACTAAAATATTCATATGAAGCTTTATTAATTGCATATAGAGAAAGAAAAAACATTATTGACAGAGATATCGTAGAAAAAATTTATGAAGCAAAGAAACCCCCAACAGATTTATTAAAATTAACAGAAAAACAAAGATATATAGTAGAATTAATAACAAAATACGGTCCAAAAACAGTTAATGAGCTACTAAAGTTATTTAGAGAAAGATATTCTGATACAACAATTCATGCAATATCAAATATATTAAAGAGGATGACTGAAAGTAAAATATTAGTTAGAACAAAAGTAAAGGGTAAATTTATATATGATGTAGTGCCAGCAATAAAAGATTATTTCATAAGAGAAATAAATAAATGAAATGTAGTTTTTGCAATAATAATGCAATATACAAAGATACTGATGGAAATTATTATTGTAAGGATCATTTTATAAAATATTTTGAAGAAAAAACAATAAATACAATAGAAAAATATAAATTAATAAAATCTGGAGAAAGAATTGGTGTTGGGGTTTCTGGAGGAAAAGATTCAAATGCTTTATTATTTTTCTTAAATAAATATAAAGATTATTTTGACGTTGAAGTTTTTGGAATTCATATTGACGAAGGAATAAGGGGTTATAGGGATAAAGATACAGAAAAGTTATTAGAAATTGCAAAAAGATATAATTTAAATATAAGAATATATAGATTTATCGACTTCTTTAATATTAGGTTAGATGAAGCGGTAAAAATATCTAAAGAATATAAATCATGCACAATTTGTGGTGTATGGAGAAGATGGTTGATGTGGAAAGCTGCAAAAGATTTAAATTTAGATAAATTTGCAACTGCACATAATTTAAATGATGAGGTTCAAACAATCTTAATGAATATTTTTGAAGGAAATTTAAAAGATTTATTAAAAGAAGGTCCATATGTGGGAATAATTGAAGAAGATTTTATTCCTAGAATTAAACCTTTTTATTTTAATACAGAAAAAGAAAATTTATTATATTCAATATTAAATAACTTAGAACCACCTTTCGGAGAATGTCCATTTATTGCTGGCGAATTTAGAGATATAATTAGATCAAAATTATATAAGTTAGAAGATAAATATCCTGGATTTCATAAGAATTTCTTAAGAAATATTTTAGAGATTATATATAAAGCTAAAAACGATTATAAGATGAAAAATGTCTTAAAATTGAGAAAATGTAAAATTTGTGGATATCCAACTACTAGAGAAGTATGTAGGGCATGCGAAATAAAATTAAAAATAAATAATATTTTATAGTTATTTTATAATGAGTACGATTATAGAAATATTTAAAAACTTTTAATTCTTATTATGTCTATGGGTAATTATATATCTTGCTTAAATGAAAGAAATTATTACGATTATTTTCAATGTATTAGGAAGTATATAAATCCACCATTTGAAAGTGCTTCGTATTTTATAAGAAGGAAATCAAGAACTGAAGCAATACAAAAGAATTTGATATTCCCCACAATATACGGATATACACTATCAAGAAATTATACTTTCTCCGAAGATTTACACCTTATAGTATCATTAAGAAAATGGAATGGAGAAGATGTAAAATATATTATAGATATTGGAAAAGGAAGAAGAGATATATATCTCGACGAATTTTCTAGAACAAAAACCCCAGAATCAATTTTATTAATAAATTTAGATAACAATAATGATCTTAAAAAATTGATAGAAGCTAGGGCATACTATTTTACAACAAGAAAAGATATAGAAAAATTATTTAAGAGAGTATGTAGAAAACTTGATAATGTTTTTTATGTCCCTTTATCTCTGTCACTTATACCATTAACTAACAATTCCAAATACTTTCCAAAAATATATTATATAAGCAGACCTTATACCATAGAAATTCCTTATGTATATGAGATAATATATAAAAGTTCTGGTATTACTAAAAAACCAATAGAGATATTTAATAAGGATTTGAACTTTCTTTCAATTATAGATTTTGAAGAACATCCCACAATAGAACCTTATTTGTTGGGATTAAATTACGATTTTGAATTAGATCGAAGAAATCTAGATAAATTTGAAATACAAATAAATTATGACGAGTTAGAGCATAGATTTTATAACTCTATAACAAAAACATTAGAAACAATTTCAATTTCGAAGATTTCTCCAGAAGATATAGGCCCATACCAAATTGTAATAGATAACAATGGCAATATTAGATTTATAGATTTTGCATCTGGACTTAAAATACCAACAAATCAAAAAGGGTTAGAAAAAATTATAATAGAAGCCATTAAAGATATTATAGTAGGAATTAAAGAGTCTCCACTACTAAAACATTGTATAAAGGTCGGAAATACTGTAGTTTGTAATGAAAAAATAATAAATCCTAACTTTCGCAAGATGCTAGTATATGATATAGAAAAACAATTAGAAGACTATGGTAATAAACTTAGCAAACCAATTAGAAACATTAAGATTGGCGACAGTAGATTATCAGATATTATCTATCAACATGGAAAAGACGAATTTGAAGAAAATAGTAAAATTATATCTAGAGTTTTAGAACTATACTTAAAAAGCTATAATAATTAATTATTTTTAAATTTTTACACAATTCAAAAAATATGAATAATGTAGACATAACCAAAGAATTCTTATATACACTTTTACTATTGTTTTCTATAGAAACACTCTTAAACCTCATATCATTTATTATATATCCGTCAATTTTTCCAGATTATATTAATATTTCGGTTAAAATTCTCTTATTTATAGTTTTCTTATTATCAATACTTTCTATTTATTTGATAAGAAAAGATAATTTATACGGTTATATGATTTCATTATTTATATCAATATTAATTTTGTTTTCAGCTTTTACATTAAATTCCGATAATATAATAAGTATAGCTGTAAGGAATGTAGCATCTAATTATGGTATATATCCAAACCCAATAATATTATTTTTTGGTATTTCAATATTTTTAATAAGTATAAGAAAAATAATTCAATTAAGAAAAATTAAAATTTCTTCAACTTAGCAATTACTTCTATTTGTTGAACATGTCCAAGAAATACTTGTCTACAACAAGCTCTCTCCAATCCCAATTCATCTAGAGCTTCTTTCATTGTTTTACCCTCATTTAGTAATTTAATATATTTTTCATATAGATGCCCAATGGGTTTTCCACATGTAAAACATCTTATAGGTATTATCATAGTATTTAAAATTTTACGACATTTTTATAAATCTATGCATTTGCAACTATTTGAATTACATCTCTATGTTTTAATATATAATCCTTTCCTAAGAATCTTCTTGTCCTAACGTCTATAGCTCTAACAAAATTTTTTGCTAAATCTGAATGAATTTTATTTGCAAAATCTAGTACAGTACTTCCAGGAGGCATTAAAAAACAATCTGGCAAGATCCTTCCTTCTTTATCTGCTAAAGAATCTACACCCCCGGGAAATACTGCTACATATTTTAAAACATCAAATACGGTTATATCTAAGATATTTTGAACACCAGTACTTCCAAATTCTTTAAATATATAATTTTCAACAAATTCTAAAGCTTTCTTTTCTTTATCATTTAGATCACCTTTAATTTCAAAATAACCTTCTCCGGGTATATAAAATATTTTTCCCTGTCTGTCCAATTCTTTTAATATTAATTCTGCATAACCAGATGTTGGTATTATAATTTTATCCGGATATTCTTTCTTTAATCTTTCCAAATTTTTCTTTGCAATATCTATATTTATATCTATCCTATTTGCTGCAATAACAATTGGTTTTGATATTCTTCTAATTTTAGATGCAAGTTCAAATAGTTTTTTATCATCATTTATTATATCATAATCCTCTTGGCCGATTTTTAATTCATTAAATGCTTTTGATACATGTTCTTCTTTAACATTTAATCCAGAAATTAATTTCGCTAATTCTTTATCCAATTCCAAATGTTCATTCTTTATTTTTCTTATATTCTTTTCTAAATTTTTCTTTATTACACTATAAAACCACCAATCTATTTCTTCTTCATACCATTTTACATCTTTTATTGGATCATAATTTCCAGGACCAATATACTGTCCCTCTTCATTTGTTGAACCAGAAATATCTATTACATGTATCAAAGCATCTGCCTGTCTTACATCATCTAAAAATTTATTACCCAAACCTCTACCTTCATGTGCACCAGGAACCAATCCAGCTATATCCAATATTTCTATTGGAACAAATCTATACTTTCCTTTTATAAAACCATATCTTGGATTTGATTTAACATTAAATTCTGGTCCAACATCTTCTACTCTAACATATCCATAACCTTTATTTGGTTCTATCGTAGTAAATGGATAATTTGCAATTGCAACATCTTGTAATGTTATTGCTTTAAACATAGTAGACTTTCCAACATTTGGTTTTCCAGTAATACCTATTTGCATTATAATTTAATGGTAACTATGTTTAAAAATTGGAATCATTTATTCATAAGTAGCGGGGGGAGGATTTGAACCTCCGACCTGGGGGTTATGAGCCCCCCGGGCACTCCTGGCTGCCCTACCCCGCTATATTAAATAAATAATTATCAAAAAATATAAAAAAGATTATTGTTTCTTAACAAGTACAATTTCTATACTTGATATCCTTCTCTTTTTACCACTTTGATCTACCTGCCTTTCTTCAGAATCTATGCTTATGCTTTTTATATCAACTTGTCCTGCCATAAATTTCTTCCTTACCACTTCTGCTACATCTACTGCTCTAGATATATATCTTCCCCTTGCCTTTATTACAACTTCCTTTGCATCCTGGCTTGTAAATTGCATTGCTACTGCCGTTACATAGTTCATAAATGGTTTATTTCCTATATATATTATTGTTTGTTCTGCCATCATGAGCTTTGTAATTTTTTAATTTGCCTTGTTATATATCCAGCCAACATATTTCTTAATCTTTTTGATGGAATTTCAGCTACAACTTCCAATATCTTTACATTCTTTTTATAATCTGTAGTAAATAAATTCAGATATTTTTCTAATATTTTGTTTGATTCTCTTCTAAATTTACCATGAAGAATTCTACCCATATTTTTTATTATTAAGAATTAAATTTATAAAGAGATAGTAAACTATAGTAAAATGAAAGCTGGAAAGCAACCTCCAGAAGATATAAATGTATTCATAGAGATACCAAAAGGTAGCAATATAAAATATGAGTTCGATGAAGAAGAAAAAGTGATAAAGGTAGATAGAATATTATATACTGCAATGTTCTATCCGTTCAATTATGGATTTATACCAGAAACTTTAGAAGAAGATGGAGACCCATTAGATGCTTTAGTTATTACATATGATTCATTTATTCCTGGAGTATTAATAAGAGTAAGACCTATTGGTGTATTAATAACAGAAGATGAAGAAGGAATTGATAGAAAAATAATTGCAGTACCACATGAAAAAATAGATCCTAGATTTTCAAATATAAAAGATATAAAAGATTTACCAGAGGCAATATTAAATCAAATAAAACATTTCTATGAGCATTATAAAGAACTAGAACCTGGAAAGTTTGTTAAAGTTAAAGAATTTAAAGGAAAGGAAGATGCTTTAAAGATAATTAAAGAGGCAATAGATAGATTTAAAAATAAAAAATAATAAATATTTTTTAGTGAAGAAGCATTACGCTTCTGAAAGATGATGAAAAAATATTCTTCTGATGATAATTAAGAAGAGTTTTGAAGAGCATTTTAAAGAATTGCTGGGTGATAAATATGAATTATTTTTAGAATGGTCTTTTAAATTATTAAAGAAATCTATAAGGATTAATACAATCAAGGTAAGAGACAATATAAATTTTGAAAATTTAAAAGATATATTATTATCAAAGCAAGATCATTTAAGAGAAAAAGAATTAAAAGAAATATCTGAAAAAATTGATAATTTGTATAATTTAAAGCAAAATCCTTTTAACTTAAATATAAATGCAAAAGATGTATTGTCAAGAATAAAAGAATATGGATGGGAAATTGAAAAGATACCTTTCTATAAGTATGGGTTTTGGTTAAAGGGAGAAAGGAGGGATGTTGGAAATACTGTAGAATTTCAATTAGGATATTATTATCCACAAGAAGCTGCATCAATGATACCACCATTAGCATTAGATTTAAAAAATGATGATCTGGTTTTGGATATGGCAGCTGCACCCGGTTCTAAAACAACACAAATTGCAATGCATATGGAAAATGAAGGATTGATAATTGCAAATGATATATCAATTGATAGGATTAAAGCATTAAGTGAAAATTTACAAAAAATGGGTGTAATAAATACAATTATAACAATGATGGATGGAAGAAAATTATATAAATTAAATTTAAAATTTGATAAAATTTTACTAGATACACCATGTTCTGGAACTGGAGCAATAAGAAAATCATATAAAACATTAAAGATATGGAATGAAGATGTAATAAATAGGTTATCAAATTTACAGAAAAAATTATTATTGACTGCTTTTGATTTATTAAAGGATAATGGCATTTTAGTTTATTCCACATGTTCTGTTGAACCATTAGAAAATGAATTTGTAGTAGATTATTTATTATCTAAAAGAGAGAATGCTAAAATTGAAAAAATAGAAATACCAAATTTAAAGAAATCTGAGATAATTTCTGAATATAATGGATATAAATTGGAACATGAAGAAGAAATAAAAAATACAATAAGATTATGGCCTTGGGATAATGATACAGAAGGTTTTTACATTGCAAAAATAAGAAAAATTTAATTAAAAAATTTCAAGTGCCCCCGAGGGGATTCGAACCCCCGATCTCCAGGACCGAAGCCCGGAATGTTGTCCTGGCTACACTACGGGGGCTTTATTATATATTATTTCCTGATATGAATTAAAGTATTCATCAAAATATTGTTCAAATGTATAATTTATATTATATTTTTTTGCTATTTTATTGTATATATCTATCAATCTTTTTGGATAGTTTTTATCAGGAATAGAATTTGTTAATTTATGATATTCAAATATCTTGAAAAATACCTTTTTTCTTTTTATATTTAATTCTATGTTTTCTATATTTTTTACATTATTTACTTCATATGTTGACTCAAATTTCCCAAAATTAAATCCTGAATATTCAACTGGGTTCATTGCATTCATTAAATAATCTGAAAAATACTTATCATATATCAAATTTGGTAAAAACAATCCCAAAGATATGTATGGATTAAATACTGTAGAATTTTTATTATTAAATGGAATATAAACTGCTATATCATTTAAGTCAAATAAATTAGAAATATATTTTATATCTTTTCCTAATAATGATAACTCCCCATATGCAGCTTTTTCTATTAAATATTTTGCAATATTATAATTTGTTTCTGAAGATTTATCTAAATCTTTAAAATCAAACAGAGATTTATCTAAATCTCTAATCAATACT
The DNA here is from genome assembly GCA_028276785.1 of Candidatus Nanopusillus sp. Taxonomy (GTDB): domain Archaea; phylum Nanobdellota; class Nanobdellia; order Nanobdellales; family Nanobdellaceae; genus Nanobdella. The sequence goes on from JAPYVP010000002.1 coordinate 18,365, forward strand.
TTTCCAATATATACTCCTTCTAAAATTGTTCCTAAAATATATCCTAAATATAATGTGTCTAAACCATATCTATTTGACAATTCAATTAAATCTCTTATATATTCCTCATTTAATATTCCTAAAAAAGGTCCTAACATATTAAAAGGTTCATATGGATATTCTTTCCTTAAATTATTAACTAAAGGATAAATATAATCATCAAATATTTTCTTATTTTCTTCTTCAGATAGATAAATATTTCTATAATTTAAAATAGGAATTTTATCTGGTATAGATTGATAGAAATTTTTTATTGATTCTTTTTCTCCTTCTATTAATTCTATATCTAATTTTTTATTTTCAATTTTATTATCTCCGCCAATTGATAAACCAGATATATTATGATATCTATATAATACAGAGCCAATACCACCTTTTGTAACTTTTATTTTGTTATTTTCAAATATAATTAAATTCCCATATATTGTAAATTTTGATCCTAATCCGTTTAATAAAATAATAAAGTCTTTTCCACCATATATATCTTTTAAAGTATTGTATAATTCTTCTTTTCTTTTATATATATCTTCAGATATATCATTTTCTAGAAATATAACATTATCATTTTCTATGATTAAAAAATATTTTTTATCTAATTTTCCATATAAAACTATTATATCATTACCTGTTAATTTAATATATTTACCAAATGAAGATAAATTGATATCTAAAGAACCTGTTATTGGAGACTTATAAATAATTAGAGAATTTATATTATCCTTATTTTTTTGATGCCCAACAGAAAATATTGTTAAATTATTTTCGAATGGTTCTTTTTCATATGTTTTATAATCAAAATGCAAATCAATTGAATGATCTAATGTTTTTGAATCAGTTAAATAATTTCTTGATTCTTTTTTATATAAATCTATAAACAATACCCTAATCATATAAAATAAATAATTCTTCTAAATTATATTAAATTATGGACCCGTGCCCGAGAGGTCAAAGGGGGTCGGTTCAGGTCCGATTGGAGAGATCCTTCCGGGGTTCGAATCCCCGCGGGTCCATTTGGTGTCTATATCTCCAAAGCCGAGAAAAATCAAATATAATTATTTATTCAATTTACTTTCCTTTAATTTATTTAAAAATTCTGCAAATTTTTTAGCAGATTCTTCTAATAACCCTTCTTCATTATTTATTACTTCTACTATTGTACCATATTCAAACATAAATACTGTAGTAAAATATATTGTTAGATTTTGCTGAATTTCAATTCTTTTTAAATTTTCTATATCTCTTCCTCTTATTTGTATATCTCTTAATCTTCTAACAAAAATTTTATCTGGATCAGATATTATTACAACAACCCCATCCGGTCTCAAGATTTCTGAATATTCTCTTAACATACCTGGAATATATCCCTCATATGATTCTATTACTAAATGAGTATCTAAAATTACATCATTCTCTTTTTCCATTTCTTTTATTCTTTTAATAGCTTCTCTTTGTAGTTCTTTTTGTTGTTCAAAAGTTAATTTCTTTCTTATTTCATCTCTATTATTTATATTGTATTTTTCTTTTGCCAATTCAAACATAATATCTCCTGTATTTACAACTTTAAATTCATATTTTAAATATTTTTTAGCTTCATTAATTACTGAAGTTTTTCCAACACCAGGTACTCCTACAACTATTATTATCATAAACTAAATAACTATAAAGAAAAATAAAAATTTTGAAATATTTTGCTAAAGGACATTCTATACATTAGAATTATAAATAATCTAATTTAAATGCGGCGGAGGGGATTTGAACCCCTGGCGGATCTTATCCAATCGGACCTCAACCGACCCCCTTTGGCCTCTCGGGCACCGCCGCATATTTTATCTTATATCTTTTTCTAAAATTTTAAAATATAAGAAATTATATTTTACAAAACAAAATAAAGGAAATTAATAATATTAGTTTTTTTATATTAAATCAATTTTAGGAAGTTTATTAATAATAGTATTATCAACAACAACAACAATTTGAATTTTCTTTAATATTTTTGGGAATCTTCAATTTTTTAATATCTTTTCCTTTATTCAACCCCAACAAAAATATTAAATTAGCTATAAATAAAATATTACTAATAATTAATAAAAGTTCTCCAAATTTATGTATATTCAATCCAAACATTGGGGCAAGCGTTCCAACTAGAATTGCAAAAGAACCTGTACTACATCCAACCAAACATGCTTGAAATCCAGCAAAACCAAATATTGCAGGAATGAATGATATAATACTTCCCTTGTAAAATTTCCTATAATTAATTATCATGAAAGATATTAAGGCAAAATTTAAAGAAAATAAAACTATATATAAATATGCAAGTATTTTTATATGAACTGGAGCTAATAACAAACCCAAAAATATTGATTTAATATAAAAATATCCAATCACAGAATATATTATAATTAATATAATTCCAACTTTACTTTTTATCATATCTCTTAATAAATTATTCATTTATTATAATATCCCAAAATATTTTTTAAATATTTTTTATAAGTATTTGAAATGAGCGACAATCGGTGTAATTTATATATATAATACATTAACAAAGAAAAAAGAAATATTTGAACCAATAGAATATCCATTTGTAAAAATATATCATTGTGGAATAACACCATATGATACATCACATATAGGTCATTTAAGGTCAGAAATTTCTTTAGATATAATAAGAAGAATATTTAGATATTTTGGATATATAGATATAGCAATTAGCAATTTCACAGATATAGATGATAAGATAATAAAAAGGGCGAGAGAATTAAATTTATTAAATGATTGGCAAAAAATACCTGAAGAATATATAAGATATCATTTAGAACAAATAAAAAGATTAAATAATTTGCCATTTTATATAAATCCCAAAGTTACAACACATATTAATGATATTGTAGATTTTATAGAAGATCTAATAAATAAAGGCTATGCATATAAAGGAAAATATAGTATATATTATGATATAGATAAATATCCATATTACGGACAGTTATCTGGAACAAAAAAAGAACAATGGGAGCAAGAAACAGAGTTTTTAGAAGATAAGAAACACCCATATGATTTTGCATTATGGAAATTTAAAAAAGAAGGTGAACCATATTGGAATACGGAAATAGGAGAAGGAAGACCTGGTTGGCATATTGAATGTTCTACAATGTCATCAAAATATCTAGGACCACAATTTGATATACACTCTGGAGGCCAAGATTTAATATTTCCACATCATGAAAATGAAATTGCACAATCGGAGGCTAGATTTAATACACATCCATGGGTAAAATATTGGTTACATTTTGGATTTATAAAAATTAAAGGAGAAAAAATGAGTAAAAGCTTGGGAAATATAATACCTGCAAAAGAATTTTTAGATAAATATGGAGAAGATATTACAAGATTTTATATTGGATCTTATCATTATAGAGAACCAATTGATATAAATGAAGAAAGTATAAATCAGACAAAAGAAAATTATAGATATATAAGTTCAACAATTAAAACAATAGTAAATGAAATTAATAGTTTAGACAGAACATTTTATTTAGATGATAATAAAATAAAAATATGGAAAGAATTATTAAATTATGAAAGAGAATTTATAAACAGTATAAGAGATGATTTTAACACAAGAGAAGCTACTAAAATATTATTAGAAGCAACAAATTATATAAACAAAAATGTTATAGGATCTGAAACATTTACATTATACTTTACTTCATATAATTTCTACAATATTGCTTCAAGAATCTATGGATTATGGGATGATATATTTTATGGAAAAGAATATAAAGAAAATCTAACAAATATTTTGCTAAATATAATAATAGATATTAGAAACGAATTAAGGAAAAATAAAAATTATGAATTATCTGATAAAATAAGGGAAGAACTTAGAAAGATTGGTATAGACTTATTAGATCAGGGAAATAAAACAATATACAGATTTATATAAAAATCATTATTTTTTAACTTTTTTATTAAAAATAAGTGAATGGATGATATAATATATCCTGATTTATCAGTAATAATATTGGGGCATGTTGATCACGGAAAAACAACATTAGCAAAATCTTTGACAGGTAAATGGTTATCAAAACATTCTGAAGAAATAAAGAGAGGATTAACAATAAAATTGGGATATGCGGATTTTACAATATATAAATGTAATGAACATGGATATTTTACAGAAAAAACATGTCCAATATGTAATAAAGAAAATAAACCTATTAGAAAGATATCTATTGTAGATGCACCTGGTCATGAGAGTTTATTAATGGTAATGTTAACAGGTGCTGCAATTGTTGATGCTGCTATATTAGTTATTGCTGCAAATGAACCGGTTCCTCAACCACAAACATTAGAACATTTGGTAGCATTTAAATATTTGGGAAATAAACCATTAATAATTGTACAAAATAAAATTGATCTAGTAACAAAAGAAGAAGCTATTAAAAATTATCGAGAAATATTAAATTTATTAGATAAACTAAATATTGATAAAAATAAAGTAAAAATAATTCCAATATCTGCGATAAATAATGTAAATATAAATTATTTATTAGAAGAATTAGTTAATTTACCAAAACCTGAAAAAGATGAAAATTCAGATCCAATATTTTTAATATCCAGATCTTTTGATGTAAATAAACCAGGTACGGATATAGAAAAATTGGTTGGAGGGGTTTTGGGAGGAAGTTTACTGAAAGGTAAGTTAAAATTAAATGATGAAATAGAAATAAAGCCCGGATTATTTATAAATAATAAATGGATTCCTATAAAGACAAGAATAGTCTCATTAAAACAAGGTAATTATGATGTAGAAGAAATTTTACCAAGAGGAACTGCTGGAATTGGAACAACTTTAGATCCTTCAGTTACAAAGGATGATACATTAGCGGGTCAAATTGCTGGATATGTAAATAAATTACCTCCACAATATGATGAAATAAAAGTAAAATATGATGTAATAAAAGAATTGTTTAATGAAAATGAGAAAATTCAAAAGGGAGAAACAATAATAGTAGGGATATATAATATAATTTCTGATGGAATTGTAAAAAACATAGAAAAAGAAAACATAATTACTATAAAATTAAATAAACCTATTCTAGGATACAAAGATGATAAAGTAATAATATTAAAAAATATTAACAAGAGATGGAAAATATTTGCAATTGGTAAATTATTATGAAGTATAAGATATTAATCGATACAAATATCTTTTTTATCCCATTTTATGATAATTTTGACATAATAAATGAATTAAAAGATTTTCTAATGAAAAATAATATTGAATATGAGGGGTTTTATACATTAAGAAAAAATATAATTGAAATTGAAAATAAAATAAATAGTTCTAAATCCGAGAAATGGAAAAAAATATATGGTTTAGTATTAGAATACATAAAAAAGAATAATATAAATATTATAGAAACTAATGAAAATTATGAAAAAACAGATAGACTTATAATAAAGACTGCTTTATCTGATAAATTTATTGTATGTACTCTAGATAGAAATTTAAGGATAATATTAAAGAAACTACATATACCAGTAATTTTTTATTCAAATAAGAAATTACATATAATATGGTAACAAATGCAGGTCCGGAATTTTATGCTGCTAAAGAAAAATATGAAAATGCCAAAACTCCTGAAGAAAAATTAAAATATTTATATGAAATGCTAAAAACCGCTCCAAAACATAAAGGATCCGAACATTTAATTGCATGGATAAATAAAAAAATATCTGAATATGAAAAAATAATTGAAGAAAGTAAATACAAAAAAGGAGGAAAAGGTATAAAATTAATAGAGAAATCTGGTGATATTTTAATAAGTATATTAGGAATAGAAAATTCTGGAAAAAGTTATTTTTTAAGGAAATTCACAAATGCAAATGTTGAAGTGAGTGAAATTCCCTTTTCTACAATAAACCCAGCAATTGGCACCATATTTTATAATTGTGTATATTATCAATTTGTTGAAATTCCATCTACATTTGAAAGAAAATTTAGATCAATTTTATCTCTATCAGATTATTATATATTAATATTAGACGAAAAAAGAAGTATAAAAGAGCAATTAGAAAAAATAAATAAATTTTCTGAAGGAATAATTGAATTTAGTACAATTCCAAATAATAAATATAAAATAATATATAATAAATTTGATGATTTTAAAGATATAAATTTGCAGGAAATATTAGAAAATATAATTAAAGATTTAAATTTAATAAGGATAAAACCAATAGATTCGGATCATTGTGTAATATTAAATAAAGATTCTACTATAAAAGATTTCATTGAAAAGATAAACAAAAAATGGATAGAAAAATTTAGATATGCAAAAATAATTAGAGGGAATAAAATTATAAGGGCTGGATTAAATTATAAATTAGAAGATAAGGATATTGTTGAACTAAAATTAAAAATATAATTATTCCTTTTTTTCAAGCTTTTTCCTTAATTCTATTATATCCTTTCTAGTATATTCTATTAATATTGCAATTACAGATAGCCACAATACCGACAACCATGTAAATAAAGCTGCTATAACCATAGCAGCTGAACCTTGCAGTACAACAGGCAATTCTATACTCTTAAATAATAGGAGATATCCCAATATCATATTAATGAAAAATCCTACCAGCAATATTATCTCTAACAAATTTGGCATTTTGTAATCAAAGCCAACCATTAATAATTTTTAAATTAAATATTTATATATATTTCTATGAGAAGTTTAGATAAAAAATCAAGAAAAAAATTAATTGAAATATTAAAAAATGATTATAAAATAGAATGCGAAAAATTAAAAGATGAAAACATTTTTTTAGACGAAGAAAATAATATTTATATATATAATAATATTCCAATAGCATTTATAAAAGATGAAAAAATATATCCAACATTATTTCTAATAAATGATTGTGAAACAAATATGAATTATGTCAAGATAAATATTGGAGCAAAAGAAAAAGTATTAAATGGTGCTGATGTGTTTAGACCGGGAATAATTGAATTTTCAGATTTTAAAAAAGATGAAATAATACTCATAATATCTGAAGATAATAAATTATTAGCAATTGGAAAAGCATTATATGATAGTAATGACGCTATTAAAATGGAAAAAGGAAAAATAGTTGAAAACATACATTATTATGGGGATAAAATAACGAAATATTATTTAAATAAAATTAAAAATTGATTTCTGATTTAATAAATTACTATGCTTTCTTAGTTTATATACTGAAATATTGTATCTATTAATAAATTTATTATTTAGATATCTAATTAGTTCATTATAATTATCAAATTTTTCTATTAAATTGTTTAACATATACTTAGTTCCTTCCCTAACAACCCAAACACCCAAGGGAACTTTATATTCCTTTGTTACAAATCTAAATACAACTAAATTACCAATCATTTTATAATTTCTCATAAATTCTGCAAAAGATAATTTTAAGGCACTATAACCTCCAGATTCGTCATCTCTACCAATTATACTATATTTGGAATGTAAATTATATACAGAACCTGGTATTAATGCTTCAATTAATTCACAATTTCCATTACCTGGAAAAAATACTCCATAAAAATCATTTCCATATAGAGAATAATAAAATAAATAATATTTGTCATTAATTTTAGAATACTCTATTATTTCTTTCTTTATTTTTTTCTCTAAAATTTCATGAACTGCAGTTATTGCCCATCTACTTGGAACCAGTTTTCTATTTATCTTATATCCAAAAAAGCCCATTGAAAATAATCTTGATAAATAATAATCAGACATTCCAGATTTATATAGATAATATATAGAATCTTCTGCCTTCATCTCATCTACTTTATATATTTCATTTGGTATTTTTGGATTTTCATTTATCTTTATTTTATCTATTATTCCAGAATATCCATATAAGCCTATTATTTTTGAAATTTTTATATTCTCGCTTATTTTATTTAAACGTATTTCTATATTTATGGATTTAACTGATAACATCGAATCCAAAATTTCATTATACAATTTATCATTTTTTCTAGGTAAATTTGCATCTACAATTTTCCTTGCATTTATTAAATTTATCCTACTCTTTATAATTTCTTCAATATCAATATTGTTTTTTGCCCAATGTATTGGATTATCATATAATTCTATATCCTCATTATAAGATGTTAATACCCCCAAAGATAATTTAGGATAATTAATCGAACTAATTAAATTTGATGGGGGAGTATACCCATTTATATCCTTTTTTAATATAATAGATTTCCCATATAATTTTTTGTACCTTTCTGCAAGCTTTTTTGCATTTATAACATCTATCATTATAGATTTTTATTCATTTTTTAAATTATAAATTTTGATGGATATAATATATATACCAACAAAATATAAATTGAAAGAAATTAAAAATTTAGATGAATTAAAAAAATACTTACCAAAAAAATTTGCTTTAATATCTTTAATACAATATTACGAATATACTAAAAAAATATACGAAATACTAAAAAAAGATTATGAAATAATATTAAACGAAAAACTATATGGAATAAATGTTCTAGGATGTTATTCAGAACCTGCAAATATAAAAGATGTTGATACAGTATTATTAATTGGAAATGGAAAATTTCATGCAGAAAATATTACAAGAAAGTTAAAGAAAAAGGTAATTGTTTATGATCCTATATACGGAGAAATAAATATATATGAACCAGATTATAACTTCGATAGAATTTTAAAATTTTTATTAAACAAATTAAAAAATTCAAATAATATTGGAATAATATTATCTATAAAGCCCGGACAATATTATTATTTAGAAGCATTAAAGGTTAAAGATAAATTGGAAAAGGCTGGAAAAAATGTATACTTGTTTATTGGCGATACAATAGATATTTTGCAATTATTAAATTTTCCATATATAGACTTTTGGATTTTTTCTGCATGTCCTAGATTGATCGATGATATAATAAATAATAATATAAATGGAATAACAATTGATATTCTAATAAAAAATTTAGATAAGATAATTAATATTTAATATTCCGTGTACAAACATATATAATGCTATTGTAGATATTGTAGAAAATATAAAGAACATTAATATGTTTATTATATAATATTTATATAAATAATAGTAAAATCCCAATTTATCACCACTATTTTCTATACTATTAATTGCGTATATAATTACAAAAGCAATTGCTGCATTAAATATTCCAATTATTATTATCATTGAAGATGGAGATATAAGAGAATTTAAGTTAAATATATTAAATATAATATTTGGTAATGAATTTATATATTGATAAACATTAGAATCTGGTGATGTTAAATTCGATACTTGACTAAATTGAAAAGACAATCTATGTAAAATTTCTATAACCATCACACCAACCGCACTTACTATTCCCAAAATAATTGGGGCTAAAATCCTCAATAAAGACTTTAGTTGAGATAGATCCTCTGCTACAAGGTCTTTAATTCTCTCTTTTACTTTTGATATTAATAAAAAATATTTTGCAATTATACCTGTTATAACAGAAGCTTCTGTAGGAGACTGGCTACTAGCTTCATATAGCAATTCCATTGTAGATCTTAATTTTGATGATGGGATTTTAGATAAAGCTCCATATCTAATATCGAATATTGAATCATAAAATGATAAGCCCATCCTTAAATTTTGGTATATTTTTGATATAAAATCTCCTATTGGGCCGCCTTTATATTTAGAATAAACATGTATCATCGCCTTTTCAAGTGGATAACCCTCATTTAATGCTGAACTCAGAGATAATAAAAATGGTGGTAAATCCATCTCTATTTTTTCTAAACTTTTATATAAATCTTTATAATGGGAATAATATGTAAAAGCCATTAATGAAATTGATAAACCCATTAAAAGTACAAAAAATTCAGATAATAATACTCCCAAAACATCAAATTTATATAAATACTGATATATTACAAAAAAGATTATAAAAAATAGTAATATACCTACTGAAAATCCACTTGCTATCGATATTAATTTATTAGTTAAATCTTTTCTTTTTAAATAGTAGAATAAATATATATCGTCCTCTGAAAAAATACTAATCATTCTTGAAGAAATTGCATAGTTAATTGAAAAAAATGCTATAAATGGTATCAAAATATCAAATAATATAAATAAAACGAAAGGACTAAATATATTTCCTAAGAATATTGATGCAAGAGGAAATATTGTTAATAACATAACGGGTAAAGTTATACCCAACATAGATACTAGATTTATTGTAGATCTTATTTCTCTAGAAAATTCATATAGTTCATTTACTAATTCCTCTAAGGCTTCTTCTATAGATTTATCTATTTGGAAATTCCTCCTATCTTTATCCGGATCGTATAAAGCACTTAAAATGAGCATAACGCCAATATAGAAGAATTTTGCATTTTTTTCCCAAGATCTTGAATATTCTATTAAAGCTTCTGATGCTGAAATATATTTTCTATTATAAACATCCCTTAGCAATCTTAATAAATCTAATTTCAATGGTAAATTAATATTTTTTGCGGCAAATAATATGGCTTGTTCCACATTTGGATTTTGTCTTAATTTAATAGCTAATAATAATAATAAACTTATTAATTGAGATTTTTTCCTTGTATTTAGATTATTATACAAAATAATATAATAGTAATCTATTAATATGTAAAATAATACACCAAGAGAAGCAAATAATAAGAAATATAAGGGGGATATTATTATTGATGGAATTATTCCTATAAAAATGAACAGTATTAGAAGGAATATTGATGATGATTCTATTTGATCAATATTTACATCTAGAAGGAGTTCTTCATTTATTTTTTCAAAATTTCTTCTTTTATTTTCATTTACTTTGATCTTTATTATATTTCCAAACGTCTTAACAATTTCCTCATAATACTTTAATTTATTGCCAAAATATATATATTTATATAATCTTAATTTACTTTCTAAATTTTGAATATCTAATCTATTTAACTTAACTTCTGGTATATCCATTTCTTCATATTATCTAATATATAATCTTTCACAATTTCATTGTATTCCTTAATACTTTTATCTACATATTGATAAAATATTTCATTATATGCAGAAACAAAATCTGCTTCCAAAATATCTTTCCTATTTTTTTCTCTTGCTATATCTACTAACAATTTTTTTGACAAACCTATTGTCTCTATCATATTCCATACTCTTTCCCAAGATTTTGACAAATATCTTATCCTAGATGCAACAGCCTTCAATATATCAGAATCTCCATTTATTAATTCTAAAGTTGGCTCTAAATTATCCTTTTCAGCATCATAAATCATTAAATCAACAAAACCCCTTTCTCTTAATGGGTCTTGATCCCAAAACTTTCTTACTTCTGTTATCCTTAATACTCTTCTATATCTTTTTAATCCAGAAGGCTCTCTAATTGGATTTACAATTACTATTATATCTGTAGCTTTGAACGATGTTTTAGGAACTCCAAGATCATTTACGACCCTATCAAATACACCATAGGGACTTTCTGCATGTAAAGTACCCATTACTGCGTTTGCTAAAGCACCAACTCTCATAGCTTCATACAACGTTAAAGCTTCCTTAGATCTAACCTCTCCAACAATTATAGCACTGTCCCCCATTCTTAAAGATACTCTTAAACCTTCTTCGGCAGACAATTCTGCAGATTTTAATGAAAATGGGCTCCTGACTTTCATAGGAACTATGTTATACCCTATTGACCTGAAATATTCTGCTGGTATTTCTAAAGTATCCTCTACAGTTATTATCCTAACTTTCTTGGGTATTTCCAACATTAAGGCTGTTAATAATGATGTTTTACCACTCCCCCTTGTACCAGCAATAAGAATTGTCCTTCCATTTGCAACTAAAAAGGACAATAAACCTGCAGCTTGATAATTTAACATTTTATTATCTATAAACAAAGGTAAAGTCCATGGTTTACTTCTATGTCTTCTAATTATATACGCCAATCCAAATGGAGATAATGGGGGTGATAATGCTGCAACTCTTAACAATATATTATTTCCAATTACTAGATCTGTATCCAAAACTGGATTTGCTTCATCAAAAGGTCTTCCAGATATTAATCTTAATTTTGTAGCCCAAGATTCTACTTCCCTTCTAGTTGGAGTTACATTTGTAACACACATTTCATACTTAGAATGCTGTAAATATATTGGAGTTATGCCTGCTGGTGGATTTATAAAAAGATCCTCTAAATTTTCATCTAATACTATTTTTTCTATTATTCCAAAACCAATTGTATATCTAATAATTATACTCTTAATCAATTCTAATCTATTTTTATCTATACTTATATTATATATGGACATTAATTTTGTTATTATATTATTTAATATATTATTGTATATTTCTCTTAATCTTTCTACATCCAAATAATCTTCCTTTCTAGGTTCATATTCTTGTAAAATTTCTATTGCTTTATGGGATAAAAATGTTTCTTCAGAGAATATTTTATATTCTTCTGGGAATATGTAATATCTAAAAACTGTTTCTTCAGGGTTCTTTAATATAAAAACTTCTGTATTTTTATCCAATCTATAAGAATCTACGATATTATAACTTTCTGAGATTTTATTTATATATTTTGTATCTATAAATTTTGGTTTTATATCACCTAACAATAGTCTTCTATATATTTCTCTATTTCCAATTTGGTATCCAACCAAAAATGGTTTAATATACTTATAGAAAGGTAATGATTCAAATTTTATTAAAAAGTTGTCTATTAATGATATTAAATTTGATATTTGGTTTTCTAAATTCTTATTATTCTTTAATAAAGACATCAATTTTCTTTTCATTCTTCTTATAAATACATATGTACCAATTGGGTCTTTCAAATAACCCCTATCTAAATAATCTATTATAGTTTTTATTTCTGAATATAATGGATTACTGGTTAATAAATATCTATAATATTCTGATATATTACTTTTAATAGAAAGATATACATCGAGAAAGCTTTTCAATACTTTTATGCTATCTTCATAATACTCTATATTCTCATCTTGCTCAATTATTATTGTATTTACAAATGGATCTATAGATAATATATTTAATATATATTCCATTATATTCGGATCATCTTCAATTGTTGCAATATTATTATAATTTTTAGCATTTACATATAATACTCTTTCTTTCCCATTCATTTTAACTTCATACTGTAAATTATTTAACATATAAAGATTAATATGTATTAAAATATAATAGTTTTACTATGATTGATCCAGAGACGCTTAGAAGATTAAAATATTTAGAAGAAAAAATTTCAATGTTTAACAATATATTACAAACCATAGATGTAACTACTAGAAGTTCTTTAGAGGATTTTAAATTAGAGATAGAAAATATTAAAAAGGAAATAAAAGATATAAAACAAGAAATAAATGATCTAGAAATAAAAATAAAAGCAATAACCGATGAATTATCAAATTTTGCAACTATAGATCAATTAAAAATTATAAATTCTATTTTAGATTATATAAATCCATTTGATTTTGTTACTAAGAAAGAATTGAATAAACTAGTAAAAGAAAAAATTATGGAATACTTGGGTGACTTATATAATCAGAAAAGTTAAATTTATAATATTCAATATTTTTATTAAGAATTATGAGAAGCTTACTTGGGGTATTTAGTAAGAAAGGTAGCAAGGACCAGAATGACCAACAGAATTTAGACAATCTATTTCAAGACTTTAATAACCCAATGCCTCAAAATAGCGGACCTTTCAATCAATTTCAGCAGAGTAGTAATATTAATCCTATGACAAATAATTATCAAAATTATTCTTTTGGACAAACATATGGCCAAACATATCAGCAAATGTCGCCACAACAAAGCTTTTCAAATCAATTTAATCAATCATGGAACTTACCTCCACAGCCAAATCCAACTCCAAATCTAAATCAATTTCCACCACAACAAATGCAGATCCAAAATCAACCAGAGTTTGGACAAGGAAGTTTTGCTATAGATGAAAGGCTTGAACAATATATAAATAGTACAATAAATGAAATATTAAAGGATAAACTAAATGAAATAAATGATGAATTATCACAGATAAAAGTATGGAAAGAAAAAGTAGAATATCTTATTAATAGAATGCAAGACCAAATTGATAAATTGGATAATAAAATAACCGAAATAAATAATTTAGCAACTAGAAAATTGGAAGAATATGATAAAGGAATGAGAGAAACAACAACAGAAATACAAGCATTGCATAGATTAATAAGAACGATGATACCTGCTATATCAGAATCTACAAAAGAATTAAGAGAAACTGTAGAAGAACTGAAGTCTTTAAGAGATTCTATTAGAAGACCCTAAATTTTTTAATCCTTTTTAATAAATTTTATTAATGGAGAGAAAGAAGAACATTATATTAGGATCTATATTATTGATATTGTTAGCATCAGGATTTATAATTGCCCCTATATTGTATCCAATAAATAATAATAGAAACCTAAATCAGAATGAACTATATCAAATATCTCAAATTGCTCAATACTGTCAGGCCCTGTGTATATATGCGAAGCATAATTTATCTATAGATAACTTAAGTAATACATGTTTAGTATCAAAAAATTCTATATTATATCAATATTGGATTTCTTATCCAAATTCACACAATTGGGGGTGTGAAGTATCAGACAGTAATTTGAATTTATGCAATAATAGTAATTATATAGTATTAGATGATAATTGTTCAATAATTAGTATATATTATCAAAATAAGCAGTTGAATATTACATGAAATATATTGACTCTCATTGTCACCTATATAAATTTAATGAAATAGAAATTAAAAGAATAATAAAAAATAGGGACATAATAATACTATCTGTCTCTGAAGATTTAGAATCTTCACTAAAAAATCTGGTTTTATCACAATTAAATGAAAATGTAATACCAGCCGTAGGAATTCATCCTTGGAATGTAGAAAATATAAATGAAAACACATTTAAAATAATAGAAGACATAATAAAAGAAAATAAAATAAAAATACTTGGAGAAATTGGATTAGATAAAAAATTTAAACCAGAAACATTTGAAAAACAGAAAGAAATTTTTGAAAAATTTTTAAATTTAGCAAAAGAATATGACCTAAATCTAAATCTTCACACTCCCAATGCTTCAAATGAGGTATTTGATCTTTTAATAAAGTATGATATTAAAAAAGCTTATTTTCATTGGTATAGTGGAGATGAAAAATTGTTAGAAGAAATAATTGATAAAGGATATTTTATAGGCATAAATGTTGCAACAATAATAAATGAGAAATATAAAAGATATATAGAAATTGCAAATATAAAAAATATAATAACAGAATCTGATGGACCATACAATTATAAGGGTATTATACTCCACCCAGACCTTCTAAGAGACCTTTATAGATTAATTTCGAATATACGAAAAATAGATTTGGAAGAATTATCGAATATTATACAAACCAATTTTGCTAAGTTCATATATTAACACATCGTTAATGTTATTTAACATTGCATTAATATTTATAAATTTTAAGAAGGATATTCATTAACGTTATATTAAATATGATTAACACAATGTTAATCAATAATGTTTATAAATGTCAAAAAACCTTATAGCTATTATGAGCTACTTGCTCAACGAAAACTATTTAAAAATATTAGAATATATAGCAGATAGAGAAGAATTTACAGAAAAAGAAATAAAGAAACAATTAAAGATAAAGGAAGAAGAAATTAGGAAACTATTATACATATTAGAAGAAAATAATATAGTATATCCAATAAGCATAATAAATAATAATGGAAAATTTGATTTTAGATGGGGAAATAAAATAAAGAATAAAGAAAAATTATTTAGCTTGCTAATTAACAAAGAAATTAATAGAATTAATGAAGAAATTAAAAATATTCCAAAAACAATATACTATTGTAATGAGTGTGGAAGTATATATAATTTCGATGATGCATATGAAAATGATTTTATATGTAGAGAATGTGGATCGTTATTGACTGAAAAAGAAAATTTCAGAATAATAGAATTGGAAAATATTATACATAACTTACAAATATTGCTAGATAAATATTCTTCAAAGGTTACGAAGAAAGAAAAAACATCAAAAACAAAGGGTAAAAAATAATCTTTTATTTTTTTATTTAAATTATATTTAATGATATTTAAGGTTAAAATATATGATCTAACCGAAATATTTAAAGAAACAAAATCTAAACTAGTTAAATCGAATTTAGATAATGGAGCAAGAGTATATGGAATAAAACTTGATAAAATGAAAGAAATGATTGGATTTGAAATATTACCTAATAGAAGAATAGGAACTGAATTTGCTGATATTGCAAAAAAATTTGGATTAAAGGGAATATTACATTCAGATGAATTACCAAACTATGGAATATCTGAAGAAGAAGTCAAAAATGTTAAAAAAATATTAAACTGCTCAGACGAAGATGCATTTATATTATTAATATCAAAAGATTATGAAGTAGCCAAAAAAGTTTTTAACTTAATAATAAATAGAATAAATGAATCAATTAAAGGAATACCAAAAGATACCAGACAAGCAAATGATGATGGAACTACATCTTTTTTAAGACCGCAACCGGGTTCTGAAAGGATGTATCCTGAGACTGATCATCCTTATATATATATTGATAAAAACGTTATTGAAAATAATGAATACAATATAATAAGATATAACATAAGTTATGGAGACATTAAAGAAACATTCGATATATATTATTTGAAAAAATTTGATAAAGACTTATATATTAAATTGTTAAATGAGGGAAAAACAATATTAAATTCTATTGATCCAGAATTTGTTAAACAAATGTTAAAATCTTTTGGATATAATGAAAAACAAATTGAAAATATAATATGGAGTGAATATATAAATGATATAATAAGAATGTCTTTTGATATAGATCCAACTACTGTGTATTATTTATTCTTTCAGATGGTTGGGGATACAGAAAATTTATTTAAAGAGAAAATAGAAAAATTTGATTTAAATTTTGTATATAAGATAAAAGATTATTTAAAAGATAAAAAAATTGTAAAAAACGCAATACCAATAATATACTATTATTATATCAAATATAACAAAGATATTGGAGATATAATAAGAGAAAATAGCTTATATAAAAGAAATAGAGAAGAATTGAAAAAGGAAATTGTAGAATATGTAAAATCACTAAATACTAATGATAAAAAAGTTATTTTTTCAAATGTATTTAGTAAATTTAAATATGTAGCAGATAGTGATGACATCAAAAAGGTATTAGAAGAAATATTAAACATATAAAATTTTTATACATCAAATATTTATGGAGGAATGTGTATTTTGTAAGATAATAAATAAACAAATACCTTCATATATACTATATGAAGATGACTATTCTATAGCATTTCTAGATATAAATCCATTAAACAAAGGGCATATCTTATTTATACCAAAGAAACATTTTGATAGAATATCAAATATTGATGATGAATATATAGAGAATTTCTATAGAAGTTTTACAAAATTTTTAAAATTATTTGAAGAAAAATTATCAAAAGATTATAATATAATAATAAATAATGGAAAGAAGGCCGGACAATCTGTATTTCATGCACATATACATATAATACCACAATATAACGAAGATGGATATAAAAAATTATTTAATTGGAATGCTCATAAATTATCTAAAGAAGAAGCTGAAGAAATAATAAGAAAGTTTAATTTTTAGATTTCCCTATATTCAATAATTCCATCATTTACTATTTTAAATTTTACAGATATTCCTTCCGGTAGATACCTGTGCTTTCTTAATATTGCCTCTCTAATACCATTATCTAAAATTCTCAATTCAATCAAACATTTTGACCAATACTTTATTAAATCTCCCCCAACAATCCCGATTGCATCTCTATTATCAAACAATGAATATACTTGATTTATAACCAAAACTGGTATATTATATTTTCTAGAAATTTCTGAAAATATCTGTAATTGCTTTGCAAGTTCTATATTTACTTCATTTACATTGCTATCACCCCTTTCCAATCTATATAACATTGATATAGAATCTACAACAATTAATCCAACATCATTAGAATTCTTTTTTACATAATCATATGTTAAATATATTGCCTTTTTTTGTTCAGAAAAATTTACAGGTTTGTATAATAATATATTTTTCATTACGTTTTCAAAATCCTCCTTTGCAATCTGTTTTAATCTTTCAAGAGAAAAACCACCTTCAGTATCAATATATATTACCTTTTTACCAAATTTAGAAATATTATAAGAACTTATTATTGCAATGTTTGTTTTTCCTGATGCAGATGGTCCATAAAATGATGTAATAATATCAGTTTCAATACCCCCATCTAATAGTTTATCTATTGGATATATTCCAGTAGAAATCTTACTCATATAGAAATTTTTTCATTATTTTTTAAAAATATAACTAATATTTAATTTCAATTTCTTTTTCACCTACCTTAATATATAAGTACTTTACTTTCTTTCTAATACTATTTTTATAGTTATTGATTATAAATTCTAATGCTTTATATATATCATTTATTTTTCTCCTTGTAATTGCATATATTTTTCCATTTCTAATTATTAACTCTTCATTCCTATGTTTTTCATAAAATCTATTATAATTTTTTTCTTCCCACAATAATGGACCTTCCCTTACTTCATATTCTGGTAATTTATCTGGATAATATAATATATAACCATATAAATAATTTTCATCGAAAAAATAATAGTAATTGAAAATTTTAAACCCAATATTATTTATCCACTTTTTAATATTATTAAATAATGCTAAAGCTTTACTATTTTTTATATCCTTATTATTTGAATCTCCTTCCATCTTTAAATATATCATATTTACATTGTATTTTTCAGCTAATTTTTTTACTTCATCATAATTCTTATATATTCTATTAAAGAAGAATTTTTCTTTATCTTCAGATATTAAAAATATCCTAGAATAATATATAAATTCTGAAAATTTCTGTAAAGAAACAGAAGCTGCAGCATTTCTGTATTTATCAGTTGGATCAATTATTATTATTGGAGATTTTATTTTATCTTTTGATAAATTTCTTTTTATCTCATCATAATTTTTATAATATTTTTCTAAATCTATTATTACTTTTGGTTTCCAATTGGATA
Source organism: Candidatus Nanopusillus sp. (assembly GCA_028276785.1). Classification (GTDB taxonomy): domain Archaea; phylum Nanobdellota; class Nanobdellia; order Nanobdellales; family Nanobdellaceae; genus Nanobdella. Next base: position 37,662 of record JAPYVP010000002.1, read on the forward strand.
CATTTTTTATAGTATTTTCAAAAGACCCATAATTTATTAATATTAATTCTATTGCATATCCGGAAAATCCTCTAACATAGGATTCTGCGCCATAAACATTTATATTCTTTGTAAATACTTTTAGTAATCTAATTTCATCTTTCATTTTTTCATTTAATTTACTTATTACATATTTAACATGAAATGGCGAAAGATCAGTAGTATTTTTAGCTTCCTTTATATCATTTATTTTTAATATTGGAACTAATTCAAATATTAAACCTTTATAACTTACTTTAAAATAATCTCTAGAACCTTTTATTCTTATATAGTTCAAATTCTCTTTCTTTAATATATCTTCAACAATATTGGATATATTTTTGTCATCTTTAAATAATAAGAATGTATCTACATCAAAATCATTTTTTATCCACGTATCCTTCGCAAACGATCCTCCTAAGAATGGTTCTAAATTATTTGATCTTAATATATCAAAAAACTCATTTATTATATTATATACTCTCTTTTTTTCTTCCTCAGATGGTTTTATTTTAGATAATATTTTGTTATAATCTATCATATCTTAAATCTTAATATTGCACCTATTTTAAAGTTTGAAAATTGTTCCCCTTCGGGATGATTTTTTGATATTATCTCAACTTTTGCATTTGTTTGTTCAATCAATTCAAATAATTCCTTAATCTTATCTTTATAATCTTCTGATAGTAGTATCGTATCTACTGCACCAATTTCTAATGCCCTTTTTACATCATCAAACCCATAAACTACTAAACCAGTACCTTTTCCAAGATGTTCAAAAAACAATTTTGTTAATTCTATTTCTTTTACATATTCTGTTTTTTCTAATACATCTTTTGCCCTCTCTAACAATTCTTTTAGCCCGTGTTCATTTGAATACGCTGTATCATATACAGCTAAAATTTTTTGTTTAAGATGATATGGTAAATAATCACCATTAACAAATTGTTCTTTAAGCAATCCTGGCCCTCCAACCAGTATACCAACCAATTTATCTAAATCTTTTTCGAAATAATTTCTAACTTCATCTGCTAAATATTTTAACCATAAATGAACATCTTGTTCTATTAATCTTTGGAATCTTACAGAAGATTGTCCTCCAGCCCTTATTTTACCAGGAACCCATGATTGTTTATTTTCTAATACTATCAATTGATTGCCTTTTAATACCCCTATAGAAGCTTCTCCTCTATCTAAAACTATTAACCCATATATTTGCTTTGGTAATATCAATTCTTTTAACGGGTCTAATACAAACCTAGAGTCACATCTATATAATCTAATGTTTAATTTATCTGGAGGTTCTATTGCCCATAATCTTATATCAACTTCTCCAGGTCTATTTGATATATTTCCACAAAATACTACTAGACCGTTGTCTGGAAGTTTCTTTAATCCTTTCAGATAATTTATGATTTTTGCCAATGCATCCATCACATGTTGTCTAGTATTCTTATCCTTAATATTTTGAGCAGTTGAATATTCATAATTTAAATGGTCTAAAACCTTAGCTAAATCATATCCAGCCGGTATATAATATGAAATTAGTTCTGTAGCTCTACCATTATAATTACTTAATTCTTCTATTAACATTTGTAATTCAAGTTCTTTAACATCCATTATATAGAAAATTAAAGATAATTTTTAAATACCAATATATTCAGTTATATATTTAATATCATAATTTAAATTTAATTTTTTAGATATATTTAATATATTATTTAGATCTCTATTGAGAAATTCTTCATAATATTGAGAATTAACTGGTATTGCTTGTGATACATCTATTATATATGGGACATTATTAAATATAATTATGTTATATTCTGAAAAATCTCCATGAATTAATTTGGCTTTATTATATATTTTTTTATATTGATCTAATATATCAAAAAATAATTCTTCCTTATTTTCAATTGAATCATAACAATCATGTAATAGTAATGGTCCATTTTCATAACCTACATATTCCATTACCAATATATTTCCCTTATATAAGTATGGAATTGGAACTCTCACTAAATTTTTGTACATTTTTCTTAAGTTCATATATTCTTTTTTTACCCATGTATATATTATCCCAATCTTTGTTCTTGGGAAATTATATATTCTAGGATCTGCTTTTAAATAATTTACTTGTTCTTTATAGCTTATTGACATTACTTTATATATCTTTATTGCAAATTTTCCAGATCTTACAACAATCGCTTCCTTACCTTCAGAGATTAACGTTAAATCATCTTCTATATAGTGATCTCTATATAATTTATCTAAATAGTACAATGTATTTTTATCAAATACTTTCCCATATACTTTCCATATTTCTCTATACTTCATATTAATATATCTATAAGACTAGCTCTTAAACCTGGTAAGAACCCCAAATAAAATATCATTGTATATATTACATTTTTTATATCATCATTTAAATAATATTTTGTATATAGTGCAATGAGTAATGTTAAAGATAATTTTAATCCATAGAATAATAAAGGATTATTATATTGAAAAATAAGAATGTTTAATAGCAGATGTTCTGATTGTAAATTAAAATAATATATAGAAATAATCGAAAAGACTGTTTCATATATTTCACCAAAGATTGATAAATAAAATAATTTTTCTTTATATGATAAATAAATTAAAAAAGAAAATAATATAATGAACATTAAAAATGGTAATAGATTTATTGGTCTTCCAAAAATAAAAATTGGGATCTCCAATATTAAAATTATCAATAATATATATAAGTAATATTTTCTATATTTATATAAAAACAAAACTGGTAAAAAAGATATTAAAATCCATAATTCTAACAAAGGTGTAAGTAGCAAATATGTTCTTACTGTATAACCAAGATCCATGTTTACTCTTGGAATAATAAATATTAAAGTCAAAATAATTAGATTTAATAAAAAATATTTATCAATAATTACTTTTTTATTTTTTACAAAAAGATAATAAAAAATGATAAAACCAATAACAAATAATAACCCATATAAAAACGTATTATATATATTATATTTATATTGATATTCTACTACAGGATGTACAAAATATTGGTAAAAATTTTCATATAAATTCATTAACGCCTATAATATTGAAAATATTGGAGTAAATTATTTAATAGAGCAATTATATTATCCAATTTTGTTGCAATTGTATCTAATTTTGTATTTAGCATTTGTATTACATTATAATCGACTTGATTTGTATATCCATAATTCTGTGAGAAATTTGGTAAATATGCTTGAGGATTTAATTGTCCTGGAAATTGATTTTGCTGAAATAAATTTTGATTTTGAACTGGTGGTGGATATGGTGGTGGAAACGGTTCATTTGGATATGGACCTGGAGGATAATTTCCCGGTCCTCCTGGTGGATAGTTCATAAAATCTCCTTGCTGATTTATATCATAATCTTCATCTTTCTTTTTTCCAAACACATTTTTTATAAAATCAAATGCCATATAATATTATAAAATTTCTTAATATATAAAATTATTCTTCCTCTTCTTCTAAACCTTTTTCCATAAATTCTTCATAAGAGATTGGAAGTTCTCCTTTTTTAGACAATAGTCCTCTATTTCTTAAATATTCTCTAGCAATAATATAATATAACAAGGCTAAAGATTTTGCTCCTCTATTATTTGCTGGTATAGCAATATCTATATAGCTTAAAGAATTATTTGTATCAACAAATGCGATTGTCACTTTTCCAGTTCTATATGCATCCAATAATGCATTTCTATCAAGTACAGGATCTGTTATTATAACAACATCTACATCTTTAAATATATCTAGAGCAGGATTTGTTAATAATCCGGGAGGATATCTCTTTGGATAAACATTTATTCCTGTATATTTATTTAACATTTGTAATGGTTTTCTTGCAGCTTCTCTTCTACCAACTGCTAATATTTGATGTGGCTCATATTTTGATAACAATTTTGTTGATAATCTTAATCTTTCATCCAATTTTATTACATCTATAATAGCTAACCCATCAGATCTTATTCTAGCTATAAACTTTTTCATTTGTTTGTTCTTTATTCTTGTACCTATATGAACACCCGCCTTTATATATTCTTCTAAACTAACCAACCAAATGTTTTCCTGTGCCATTTTATATAGCTTTCTTTCTTCCAGTTCTTCTTGAGCCATATTTACCATACTTTATTGGATATCCATGTTTAGGTAGTGGAGTCATTCCACCTTTATTTCTTTTATGTTTACCTCCAAATGGATGATCAGCAGCATTTCTTGCAGTTGGCTTACTAATTGGCCATTTTCTATGATGCGCTCTTTTGAAATAATGTTTGTTTCCAGCTTTAACAAATGGCTTATCCGTCCTTCCACCCCCCGCAACCGTTCCCAATATTGCTCTAGAATATAAATTAACCATTTTTGTTTTTCCAGATGGTAATTTTAATATTGCATATTTATCCGTTTTTTGAACTAATATACATGATGTTCCAGATGTTCTTGCAATTTTTCCTCCATCTCCTGGAGAAATTTCTACCATACAAACATTTGAACCATCTGGAATGACTTTTAATGGTAAAATATTTCCATTCTCTACTGGAGCATTTACTCCCGCATAAATTTCTTTTCCAACATATAAACCTTCAACAGCAGGAACCAAAATTTCTTCTCCAGTTTCAAATTTTATTTTAGCAATTGGAGCATAATGAACTTTATCTTTTATTATATCTACAACAACACCCTTTACTTTATCTTTCATTTCTTTTTCATCTAGAGGTCTTAAAGAAAATTTACCTATTGAATAAAAATCTGGAACTTTATATATATTCTTTCCCTTACCTAACCTTTGCTGTAATAATGTATTTCCACCCATTTTATATTAATCCTAATTTAGATAATATGTCTTGGGCCTTATATTCTTTTTCTAATGTAACATATGCTTTTTTTCTTCCTTTATAATCTATCAGAGTATTTACCTTCTTTACTTTAACATTAAATAATTTTTCAACAGCTTCCTTTATATCTTTTTTTGTAGCAGATCTATTTACAATAAAAATAACTTTATTATATTTATCAAGTAAATACATACCTTTTTCTGTTAATTCAGCATAAAGTATAACATCTTTTATATCCATCTTATAATTTCATATATATAAATTTCTTAAATCTTCTATTGCCTTTTCACTCCAAATAATAAATCTACCCAATTTACCACCAGGAGCCAATTTTTCTATATTTAATTGATCTACCTTTGAAAATTCTACACCATCAATAGAAACCTTTGGTAATTCAGAATCTGACGATAATACAAATAAAATTCCTCTATATTTTTTTATTCTTCTATTTCTCATTTTTCCCTTTCCAGCCCTTTGTTTTTTATTCTCTTTTACATATTCAATAAATTTTTCTATTTTTAATTTATTAAATAATTCTCTATATTCCTTTGCCTTCTTTAGTTCTTCTAAATTTGATATAACAATTGGCAAACCAAAAGTATTAATTGATTCACTTAAATAAATAAAAGATTTTGTATATCTGTTTTTTATATAATCTATATTTGAAGATGCAGAAATTGCAGACAATATTGCTAACCTTTTTTCTTTTTTGTTTATTTTTCTATACCAATTTTTTTCAGGTTTTGGTGGATGTGCTCTTCTTCCTTTTACAGCATTTGGTATTACTCTAGCTACCCATATAAAATTACCAGCAATTTTTGCAAACACAGATCTTGGAACTCTTGATATACCTCTTTTATATGATGATCTATATGAATACCTTCTCTTTGATGTCCATGCGGAAGCTTCCATACCTGCATACTTATATGAACCATAGGGTACCCTATGACTTAACATATATGCTCTAAATACTTTATATACTATATCCTCTCTTATTTCGAATTTAAAATGTTCTGGCAATTCTATTTCTTTTATTTTATTACCTTCCTTATCATAAACAGATATCATATTTTCCATGGCTATATTTTATATATAAAACATATTTAAATCTTTATAATAACTCACATTAACTATTAAGATATGTACGAACTTATTAACGATATCATTAAAAAGAGTCTTAGAAAGATTACTATAATATTTGGTATAATAATTACATTAATAATTGTAATAGGTTATTATCTACCAGTATTAAAAATATACTATCCAGTTTTATATTTATCCGCAATTATTTTTTCATTAGAAGTTATATTTCTAGAATATTATAAAACAAAAAAGTCTTTAGATAGATCTTTATTATATTATATAGCATATTTATATTCTCTTTCATTTTCTACAAATAATACTAGAAGATTGTTAGAAATTGCAATTGAAGAAAGAGCAGAATTTAAGGATATAAATTATTATATGTCAAAAATCCTTTATTTAACAAATAAGTATAATTATACAATTCCAGAGGCTATAAGATATATCCTACCATATGTTCCAAATAGTAATTTTAAGAGTTTTCTAGAGAGATTTGCAACTTCTATTGATATTGGTGAAGAAATTTCAGAATTTTTATATAAGGAATATGAAACCCAATTGGCAATATACGAAGCAAATTATGAAAAAGGTTTAGAAAATATAAGATTATTAAATGAATTTATAATATCTTTATTATCATCTTTAGGATTTGCATTTTCTTTAATATTATTTATACCATTTTTAATAAGTGCAAACATAATGTTTTTGCTAATAAATTTCTTTATAATATTTATTGTAATTAATTTGCTCATATATTACGTATCAAAATATTATATTCCCGATGATGGATTATGGTCTCATTCAAAAGAAAAACCAAAAGAATATGTAACAATAAGATATTTATTTTATCTTTTGTTATTAATATCTTATATATTATTTCTAATACTATTTCTAATATTGAAATTACAATTGTTGGAGGCATTTGCAATAGCAGTTACATCATTAGCATATGTAAGTTATAGGATGATATTATTAGAAAGAGCATTAAAAATAAAAGAAAACCATTTCCCAGCATTCTTTAGTAGCATAATAGAATACTCAGAAATATTTGGAAGCAATCAAACAAAAATATTAGATAATGTTGTCATACATGATTTTGGTTTATTAAATGAAGATATTCATAAGTTAAGGAAAAGAATGAATATAACAAAAAATTATTCTGAATCTTGGAGACATTTCATAATTGAATTGGGTAGTTCAATTGCAGAAAAAATAATAAAAGTATTTGAAAAGGTTTTATCATATAATGGGGATACAAAAAAAGCTGGTGATATGTTATATAATATATTAATAAAAATAATTGAACTTAGATCTAGAAAATCTCAATTTATATCTAATTTAAGGGGTATTATATATGGAACATATATAGCATTTATAGCAATCCTATTCATAATTGCTCAAATATTATATTTATTAAATCAAATGTTTCAAGGTATATCTACAGCACTTGGTACTGCAGTATCCCAAATAGGCATAAATATATATACATTTTCAATACCTTTATATGTGCTACAAAATTATATATTTATTTTATCTATTATTGAAGCATTTATATTAGCTGGAATAATAAAAAATATAGATGGGGGATCTAAATTAGGAATGTTCTTAGATGCAACAATTATGATATGGCTAAGTGCATTGTTAAATATTGGGGTATACTATTTATTTACATATGTATTTTCTGGATTATCTTTAGTAAAGGTATAATTTATTTTTCTTTCTTTTGGTATAAAATCTTTTAATATATTGTTTTTAATATAAACACTACCCAAAATATCATTATTATCTTTTGCTATATAAAAACCATTCTCAAAATTTTTTTCCAATTTTATATTTTCATTAAATTTATAAAAAAGATCTTCCTTTTTTATTTCAATATTTTTATTAGAATTTATTCCAAATATTTGTGCTCCTTCTATACTAAATCTATATCTATTATTTTTTTCTATTTTAATAACATACAAACCATACTTTTTTATATATTTTTCATCTAAAAAGTCTGGAAAATTCTTATTAAACATATATATTTTATCCTTATTAATAAAAAATCTATATTTCTTTATTATTGACTTATCTATCTTCATATTATAGTATTCTTCTATTTTCTCAAATATTTCTTCTACAATTTTTTTGTTTAGTTCTTTCATAATTTTTCTACAGCAGCTTTTATATATGATATTTCATTTTCATTAAATCCTAATATTTCTGCATATTTTCTTCCTATTTTTTCATTATTTTTCATTAAAACTATTAATGTATTTATATATACTTCTCTAACTCTCTTTTTTGATGTATGAACCTTCTTCTGTAAATTTTTTGACAATTCTTCAATTTTTTCCCTTATTTCTTTATTTTGAGCCAATTTTTTTACATACTGTGGCATTCTATATTTTGTAAATTTATTATACTTCTTTTCTTTTGCCAATGCAACACCAGCATACATTAATGTTGTAAAATATTTTAATAGATCCCAATATTGTCTTTTATAAATTCTTCCATAGAATATAACTGCCAATGATAACCAATTATAAGCTTCATATATTTCTTTTATATTTTCATATTCATTCGATATATTTTCCTCAACCCAAGCCTTAATTTCTTCAGGATCCATATCTACATCAGCAAATGGTAATGTAGCTCCCATTATTGTATTTGCCTTAAACATTTGACCCAATGCTCTAAATATTGTAATCTCTCTTTCTCTATAACCTAAAACTTCTAAGTCTTTTAAAGTAATATGGTTGCTCATTGTTGCCAATGCTTGTAAATCATTTATTGCACTTCTTAAATCTCCGGAAGATCTTTCTGCAAGTGCAGATAATGCATTATCATCAATTGTTATTTTTTCATTTGCACAAATTCTTTTTAATTGTCTTATTATATCTGTATTTGATAATTTTTTGAATTCAACCATATCACAAACATCTCTTAATTTTTTAAACTTAGGATCCCATGGATCATTCGCAGTTAATATTATTGGCCATCTTGATTCTTCTATTATTTTTATTAATGCTCCTATTCCTCCTCTATCTTGAAATCCGGCTAACCCATCAACTTCATCAACCAATATTATTCTTCCCTTTTTGAAAAAGGGTTTTCCCTTTATTGCTTCTCCTAATTTTGTATGTATGGCTCTTGCATTTCTATTATCTGAAGCATTTATTTCTACAACCTCATAATCTAAATCATTTGCAATTGCATATATTGATGAAGTTTTTCCAACACCTGGAGGACCATATAATAATAATGCTTTTTTATCTACATTTGGATATTTTTCAATAAAAGATTTTATTTTTCCAATGGCCTCTGATTGATTAATTATTTCATTAATATGTTTAGGTGCATATTTTTTTATCCATGGTTCAACCATTATTTAATATTTCTAATTAGAATATTAAAATTGTAGGATATATTAGTATAACGCCTATCTGATAATAGATAGGAACGATAAATTTAAAATTTTTCTAATAAATAACCAATTATGGTAGATGATAATTTATCAGAATTATAAAAAATGTTAAAAAGAGCCCAAATAGATGAAAAATATAGAATTGATAATAAAAATTATTTAGAAGAAGCAAAAATGTTATATGACGTAATATCAGAAAAGGCGCCACAAGCCGAAACAACATTAGAAATATTATTAATAAAATTAAATAGCTGTGAGCTATGCGATAAAGGAAAAGAAGAGGATATATTTAAAGCTAGTATAATGAGGGCTCTTAGAAAATATGTTGAAAAAATAAATCCCACAAATCCCGATTATAAACAGAAAGTAAATAATTTAGATTATGGTATGTTATATTTATCAACTAGATTGGTATTATATGCAACATATATAACCTTCTTAGAAAACTTTCTAAAGAATCTACGTGAGTATAATTCATTAGAAGAGGCATATAGAAAGACATCTGAAGACATTGAAACGGCTATAGGATATTTAATTGAAGATCCTAAAGGACATAGAAAATGGTTTGATGAATATATGCAAGTTAACAAATTATTAGATAGATTATTACATAGATTATTAAATAGAAGATAAGGGTTTTTATATAAAAATATAAAATTTTTTATTTAATTTTTATTTAGCGACCAAATAAAGATAAAAGCCCACTTAATATACCACCACTTTCGACTATTTTACATGGTAAAATAGCTTCATATTGATTACCATTTACAGTATAATATACCCTCACATATGCATTTCCTACAATAATATTATTGTTTACACTACAACCATTCATAGATCCATAATTTATATTTCCCAAATCACATGTTGAATTCTTATAAAAATTATACACTACTACATTTTCCAAATTTTGTTTTGCAGTAATTATAATTAAAGATTCTCCATTTGCATGCTGACAACTATATGTAAAATACTTTAAATAGGGGGGCAAATAGGATGTTACATAATACGTATATACTGCATACAGTACAACCAATATAAAAATTGCTACACCTACCCAAATTGCGAATCTAGGTATCTTTGATATATCCATAAAATTAATTTTGATCTACGTATATATAAACATAGATATATTTATTCCCCCTGTCTTCAATCTTCATATTTTTTAAAATCTCCTCATATTTTTTATCATCTATATCAAACATATCTGGATATTTATTTAGTATATAATCTACTATTAACCTTTTTATCATAATATCTCCATTCCTATTCAAATTTTCAGAATTATATTCATCTAAAATTCCTTCTATTATATATTTTGGAATCTTAAATTCATATTCAATATTATATGGCATGTAGAATTTTACTATTTTCCAAAATATAAATAATTGCTTTATAATCTTGAATTTCAAAAATGATTATCGAAAATTATTTTCTACTTTGTAAACCCTTAAGTCCTATATATGCTAATAAAGCACCTAGTTGTATTACTGGATCTGAACCTTCTAATAATCTATATTCTATTTCTCCAACATAGTATATTATATCTAATTTTTCTTTTTCAGATATATTCATAGAATATACTTCCTTTGATAAATATTTAATTATATCTTCCCCCGCAAGACCATATTTTAACATTAAATCAATTAATTTTTCCCTAGCCTCAACAAATTTCCCTTCATATGCCAATTTTAATACTTCCTGTAATTCTTGTGGTTTTGCTACAGAAGCAACTTCATATATTAACTCTGGAGTTATATTTTTAGAATATAGGGCTGCAGCTTGTAACATATTTATCGATTTTCTCATATCACCTTCTGAAATATAATATATTGCCTCTAATGCATCATCACTTATATTTAAATTTTCCTTTTCGGCTATTGATTTTAATAAGCTAAATACATCCTTTTTACTTAGTTGTTTAAACCTAAATACAACAGTTCTAGATTGTATTGGTTCTATAATTTTTGATGAATAATTACATGCCAATATGAATCTTGTTACTGAAGAGTATTCCTCCATTATTCTTCTTAAAGCTTGTTGCGCATCTCTTGTCATTGCATCTGCTTCATCCAAAAATACAATTTTAAATGGAACATTTCCAATTGGTTTTGTTCTCGCAAATTCTTTTACCTTTTCTCTTATAACATCTATTCCTCTATCATCTGAAGCATTTAGTTGTAATACATTTTGTTCCCATCTATCCCCATATAATTCTCTAGCAAGTGCCAATGCAGCAGTTGTTTTTCCAACACCAGCAGGTCCAGCAAATAATAAATGGGGCATATTTCTATTTTCTACAAATGCCTTCAATCTTTTTACAATCTCATCTTGTCCTTTTATATCATCCAATCTTTTTGGTCTATATTTTTCAGTCCATATTTCGTTCTCTGGCATACATTAATAATTTAAATTAAAACTTAAATAAATATTATTATGAACTTTGAATATGTAAAACATAATGATTTAATAATATATTATAAGATTTATGATATTGAATGTTATCCTCCAAAAGAAGATTCTTTTTTATTAAATGATCATATAAAAGAATTTGCTAGAGGTAAAAAGGTTTTGGATATAGGATGTGGGTCTGGAATCCAAGGTTTAGAGGCATATAAATATACAAAAGATGTTTCTTTTTCTGATATATCAGAGGAATGTTTAAAATTATCTAAAATAAACTTTTATATAAATTATGTAAATAATAATGTTGATTTAGATTATTTATATAAAAATATAGAAAAAATTAATTTACCAGTAAAATTTTATCATTCTGATTTATTTAATAATATAAATGAAAAATTTGATTTAATATTATTTAATCCTCCATATTTACCAGAAGTAAGTTATGAGGGGGTAAAAGTAAAACGATGGATTTCTGGGGGAAAGTTTGGATATGAGACAATCGATAGATTTTTATATCAAAGCATAACCAAATTAAATAATTTTGGAGAAATATTGATAATAATGTCTTCAATAACAAATCCTCAATATATATTAAATAAATATTCAAAATTTTATGATTATAGGATAATAGATAGCAAACACATTTTCTTCGAGGATATATTTTTAATATATTTAAGGAAAAAGTTCTAATTATGATAGTTGATGATCATGCACACCTATTTTTATACGAAAATGTAGATGAAAAAATAAGGGAAAATGTTGAAAGAAACGTAAAATATATAATTGAAAATTCAATAGATGTTGAAAGTATAAACAAAGTAATTGAAGAATCTAGAAAGTATGATATAATATATTATGCTTTAGGATTATATCCTGAAGAAATTGCAAAGATGAATGATGATGATATAGAAAAAATATTGGAATTTATTGAAGAAAATGATGATAAAAAATTTTTGGCAATTGGAGAGGTTGGATTAGATTTTTCCAGTGTGGATGAAGATAAAATTAGAAAACAAAAAATATATTTTGAAAAATTTTTAGAATTAGCGGATAGATTGAAGAAACCAGTAATAATTCATAGTAGGAAGGCTGAAAAAGATGTATTAGATATATTAACAAGTTATAACAATAAAAGGGTATTGCATACATTTTGGAAACCTTCTTTAGTAGATAAAGCAATTGAAATAAATTGTTATTTATCAATACCAACAATTGTTTATAGAGATCCCGGATTTCAAAAAATTGTAGAAAATATACCATTAGAATTTATTTTAACCGAAACAGACTCTCCATATTTAGATCCAATAGAAAAAGGTAAAGCAGTAAATAATTCATGGAAGATAATATACTCATTAGAAAAGATATCTGAAATAAAGGATATAGATAAAAAAGAATTGGAAGAAATAATATTTAATAACTTTGTTAAAGTATATAATATAAATAATGATGAATAAATGTAGGCTGAAAAATGATGTAGAACCCGGAAACTGATAAAATGAAAATAATATCTTGGAATGTTAATGGATTAAAGTCTATAATTCAAAAAGGTTTAATTGAATTTATTAAAAAATATAATGCAGATTTCTATCTACTTCAAGAAATAAGAACAAAAGAAATACCATTAACACTTCAATTACTTGGATATAATATATACTCATTTCCTGCAAAGAAAAGTGGATATAGCGGTGTATTAACATTAGCAAAAATAAAACCAAATAATGTAAAATATGGAATTGGAATTGAAAAATTTGATATTGAAGGAAGAGTTATAACCATGGAATATGATAAATTTTATTTAATAAATGTATATTTTCCAAATGCTGGAGTTGGAACATTAAAAAGATTGGATTTCAAATTAGAATTTGATAGAGAATTTGAAAAATATGTTTTATCTTTAAATAAACCATGTATAATTTGTGGAGATTTTAATGTAGCACATAAAGATATTGATATATATGATCCAATAAATTTGAAAGGTTATGCAGGATTTACGGATGAAGAAAGACAATGGTTTGATCATTTTTTATCTTTAGGATTTATTGATACATTTAGATATATAAAAGGAAATATAAGAAAATATAGCTGGTTTTCATATTCAATTATTGCAAGAAAGAAGAATGAGGGATGGAGACTTGATTATTGTATAATAAGTAAGGAGTTAAAGGATAAAATAGTTAACGCAGATATTTTAGATAATATATTCGGATCTGATCATGTCCCAATATTATTAGAAATAAATATATAAAGAATGGAAATCATTTTTTATTGATGGGTATAACTCTGTTATCTGAAAAACCAAAAGTTGAGATAAAAGGTGAAGAACTAAGAAAGATAGTAAAATATGATAGTGATGGTATACCAGTATTCCCAGCATTTATTAATGGAGAATGGTATTATGGGGATGGAGAATACATGATTATTAATACACCAATAGATTTATCACCTATTGCAAAAGTTCCAAAAGTTCCATATGAAGTTGTAGAGAAAGAAATCGATAGATTATATAATGAAAGATTTAATGCTAGAAATTATCCTGGATATTTAAGGGTTGAAAAAATATTAAAAACTTCAGAATTATTAGAAAAATATTCTAAAGATTTTGAAAATTTATTAATTATAAATGCCGGAAAAACGAGAAAGCAAGCTTTGGGAGAAATAGAATCTACAATTAATAGAATAAAAAATATTGAAATTGATTATAGAAAACTGATTGGGGATTATTTACCAGGTGAATTTAGTAAAGATTATTTAGAATCCGAAGGAATTATAAAAAGAGAACCTTTGGGATTAGTTTTAGCAATAGCTCCATTTAACTATCCATTATTTGATTCTGTAAATAAAATAATATTTTCACTATTACCCGGAAATGTATTAATTATTAAACCCCCATCTTTAGATCCATTACCAGTAATATTATATATTAGATTATTAGAATTATCAGGTTTTCCAATGAAGTTTATTTCATTAATAACAGTACCTGGGAAAGATATGAATAAGATAACACCAAATAAAAAAATATCTTCAATAATATTTACTGGATCCACAGAAACTGGAGAAGAAATAATAAAGAATTCTGGAATTAAACAATATTTAATGGAACTGGGTGGGGGTGCTCCTGCATTTGTATTAAGTGATACAGATATAGATTATGCAGCAAAAAGAATTTCATCTGGTATTATATCATATTCTGGACAAAGGTGCGATTCTATAAAAATAATATTTGTAGAAAAAGATATATATGATAAATTTAAGGAAAAATTAATAGAAGAAATTTCAAAAGTAAAAATTGGAGATCCAAGAGATGAAAATACAACATTTGGACCAATTGCAGATCCTAAGACTGTAGATGAATTTGTATATTCTGTAGAAGATGCAAAGAAAAAAGGAGGAAAAATATTATATGGGGGAAATAGACTAGATAAAACATATATTGAACCCACTTTGATAGAAGTTGATAAAGAAAATGTAGATAAATTATATTTATTTAATAAAGAAGTATTCTTATCCATAGCACTATTAGTAAAAATAGATAATATAGATGAAGGATTAAAAATTATAGAAAAGAGGAGATATGGACTGGATGCAGCAATATTTGGAAATGATATAAATAAAATTAGAAAAATAGCTGAATATTTGGAAGTTGGGGCTGTATATATTAATGATATGCCAAGACATGGAATTGGATATTATCCTTATGGTGGTAGAAAAGATTCTGGAATTGGTAAAGAAGGGTTGGGTTATGGAATTGAATCTACTACAACATATAAATCAATAGTATACAATTATAAAGATAAAGGCATTTGGAATTATAAGACATAATTTTTTATTATTAATTAAATTATGTCTACATTAAATTAAGTAAAAAATATGATCTGAGATTAAAAGGCTAACATTATAGCTTTTAAGTACAATTTAGATAAATAATTTATAATGAAAAAGGTG
>JAPYVP010000013.1 GCA_028276785.1 Candidatus Nanopusillus sp.
TACTATTAATTAAATTAAATAATGTTATATTATTTACATAAGCAAAATTAGGACCAATATTTATTGTTCCGTTACATATTGCTATTTGTTGTTGGAATGGAGATGGGGTGGGAATGCTTTGAGTATTTGTTATATTAATAACATACCATTCCTGAGAATATGCAAACTCCGAGATTAAAATAACCATTAATCCAAATATAAATATCTTTAATAATTTCATTTTTTATTATGATATTTTTTATTTATAAAATTTATCATAAAGTACAATTTAAAAATGGAAATTGAAATTTTTCCAATAGGAGGATATTCATATATAGGAAAAAATATGAGTGCAATAAGAATTGATGATAAAATAATTATAATAGATATTGGAATAAATGTAGATAAAATATCTCAATTTGGAGAAAGA
Source organism: Candidatus Nanopusillus sp. (assembly GCA_028276785.1). Taxonomy (GTDB): domain Archaea; phylum Nanobdellota; class Nanobdellia; order Nanobdellales; family Nanobdellaceae; genus Nanobdella. The sequence goes on from JAPYVP010000013.1 coordinate 410, forward strand.
GAAGATATAACAAATAAACCATTAAAAGAACTATATGATTTAGATATAATACCAGATGACTCAATTTTAGAAAATTATAAAGATAAAGTAAAGGCAATAATATTAACACATGGGCATTTAGATCATATAGGAGCAGTAAACTTTATTGCACCAAAATATAATGTACCAATTTATGCATCCCCATATACAATTGAACTAATAAAACAACAAGAAAAAGAATATGGAATTATTTTACCAAATGATTTAAAGAAAATATCACCAAATTCTTCAATTAAAATTTCAGAGGATATTTCAATTAATTTTATTAATATTACACATTCAATTCCACAATCATTAATGATTGATATTCAAACAAATAAAGGTCATATAATATTTTCAGGTGATTTTAAATTTGATAATTTTCCAATTATTGGTAAAAAACCAGATAAAGAAAAATTAAAGAAAATTGGAAAGGAAGGTGTTTTATTATTAATTTCTGAAACAACAAGGGCAGATGAAAATTCGAAATCACAATCAGAAATTATTGAAAAATATATGTTATATGATGTATTAAATTCAATAGATACAAAGGGGATAATTATAACAACATTTTCATCCCATATTGCAAGGTTAAAATCAATAATTGATTTATCAAAAGAAATAAATAGAAAACCGATATTTATTGGAAGAAGTTTAGGAAAATATATTAGTGCAGCAGAAAATATTAATTTATATAATTTTTCTAAAGAGGCAGAAGTATATTTTGACGCTAAAGATTATAAAAAAGTTTTAGAAAAAGTTGAAAAAAATAAGGAAGAATATTTATTAATTGTTACCGGACATCAGGGAGAACCTGGTTCCGTTTTAGATAGAATAGCAAGAGGAGAATACAACTTTGATCTAAGTAATACAACGGTAATATTTGCAAATAATGTAATCCCACATCCAATAAATGAAGCAAATAGAAAAATATTGGAAGAAAGATTAAAAAGAAGAAAGGCGGAAATAATAAAGGATGTACATGTATCAGGTCATGCAAAAAGCCAGGATCATATAATGTTATTAAAAATGCTAAATCCAGAATATATAATACCAAATCATGGAGATATAAATAAAAAGGCATCATATTATAATATTGTATCAGATTATGGATATACCTTAGGAGAAGACGTATTTTTCTTAGAAGATTATCAGAGAAAAATATTTAATATATAAAGTTAATATATTTTTATGAAATCAATACATATTTACATTGAATATATTTTAATAATTCTATTATCTGTATTTACATTTTATTTTGTTTTTACATGGTGGAATAATAATAAAATATATGCAATAAATTTCTATAATCAAAATAAATTTCAATATGATTCAAAATATATAGAAAATGTATTACGTAATTTGCAAGATAGTTTATATTTTAATATAAATTTTAATTTAGATGGATACAACATATATTGTTTAAATAATTTAACATTAATTAAATCTAGCAATTTTTGTAAAACAACATTGAATAATCTAACGTATCAAGGAGAATTAATATATTCATATGGAAATTATTATGTGTATGATCCAAAGATGAATGGATATTATTTATTGGAGAATAATAACAATATTACATTGTATGGGTGTTTTGAGAATTATTTATCATTAATAATATTGACAAATAATTGTACAGGAGTATGTTATGGAAATTGTAATTTAAATATAGTTAAAAATAAAACATTTATTTATTCAATAATAAAATGAAAACACAACTATTGTTAGAACAAGTATTATTTATTCTTTTAGTTTTATTATTTATATCAGGTTCTTTAATATTTTATTATAATTATCTAAATAATTTGAATTATAGAAACTCATTAATAAAAAATCAAATATATAATTTAACATTAGAAGATGCAAAATTGAATAACCAATCAAATTTATTATTTTATCAAGGTTATCACTATTTAGTTGGTACTATAATAATTAAAAATTCATAAATAGGTTAAAATTATATGAAAAGAATTATTGCTGAAGATATACTAAAATATTTTAATAACGAAATAAAAAAGGAATCTTTTATACCAAATATAAAATTTGATATCGATAAATCACAAATTGATATAATTTATCCACTAATTGGAAAACTTGCATATGCACATATTTATTATGATAATGTATCTGAAGAACTTGTATATGAATTATTAGAACCAGAAATATCAGATGAAGAGAGAATATTAATAGAAAAAATAAAACAATATATTTTAGATGAAATGTATAAAAATCCTGAAGAATTTCTAAATAAAAATAAAGAATATGTATTAATAAAAAAGTTAGAAGAATTTGTAAATAAGTATAAGATAAAAATAGATAGAGATTTATTCATAAAATATTATTATTATTTATGGAGAGATATGTTGGGATATGAAAAAATTCACCCATTATTTTATGACATATTTATTGAAGATATTTCGTGTGATGGATATGATATACCAATATACGTACACCATAATAAATTTGGAATATTAAAGACAAACATAATTTTATCAAGGGATGAGTTAGATAAATTTATAGTAAAATTAGCACAAAAGGCTGGAAAACATATATCATATGCAGAGCCAATTTTAGATACAACATTACCTGATGGATCAAGAGTAAATGCAACATATTCACAAGAAATTACTACGCATGGTCCAACATTTACAATAAGAAAATTCAAAAAGCAAATGCTATCATTAGTAGATTTAATAAAATTAAATATGTTGGATTCTGAAACTGCTGCATATTTATGGACTCTGGTAGAATTTAGAGCAAATATATTAATTGCTGGTTCAACATCTTCTGGAAAAACAACATTATTAAATTCGATTGCACAATTTATACCACCAGAAGCGAAGGTAATATCCATTGAAGATACAAGAGAATTACAATTATATCATGAAAATTGGATTCCTGCAACAACAAGAAAAGGTTTCTTTGTTGGGGATAAATACTATGGGGAAATTGATATGTATAAATTATTATCAGAATCTTTTAGACAGAATCCAGATTATGTAATTGTTGGAGAAGTAAGAGGGGAAGAAGCATATGTAATGTTCCAGGGAATGGCTTCTGGTCATTCCGCACTATCAACCATACATACTGATAGCTGGAGGACATTAATAAGAAGACTAACAACACCACCAATTAATTTAACTCCAGATCATGTTGCATTATTAGATGCGGTAGTATTTACAATGAGGGCAAGAAACATTTCTCCCTCTGCTAGGAGAGTAAGGGAAATTGTTGAAGTAGGAAAATATTTAAATGGAAGGATAGAAAATGAAACAGTTATAAAATGGAATTTTGAAGATGATACATTTGAAAAAAGAGATTTGGGAAAGTATACTGAAGAAACATTAAAATATAGAGCTGGATCAAATATAAGTTTTAAAGATTCAATAGAGGAGAAAAAACAAGTAATAGATTATTTAGTAAAAAAGAATATAAGAGAAAATAAGAAAATTGCTGAATATATAAAGCTATATTATACTGATAAAGATTCCTTATTGAAGAAAATATGAACTTTTTAGTAAAAAAACTATATCCATATTTTAAGGATAAAAAATATGATATATTTTATACACAATTTAAAACTTCTATTGAAGATTATATAAAAGCAACATTAAAATATTCTTTCTTAACATTTATTTTATCCTTTATATCTTTGTCTTTGATATTTATCCTCTACCTAAATTTCTATAATATAGTACTATTTTCTATAAGTATTTTATTTGGAATTATTGTTGGCTTTTTAACATTTATTTATTTTTATATTTATCCAACATTAGCAAAGGCGGACTATATAAAAGATATAGAAGATAATTTACCATTTTTTGCATTATACTTTTATTCATATTCAGGTTCCCAAATGAATATAATAAATATATTTAAATTGTTAAATAGAGAAAAAAGATTCGGAGCAATAAATAAAGAAATTTCATATTTATTAATATTGATTGACAATTTTGGATATGATATTTTATCTGCACTATTAGAACTAGCTCAAAAAACACCTTCAGAAAAATTCAAAGAATTTTTATATGGATTAATATCAGTAATTAGATCTGGAGGTTCTTTAAAGGATTTCGCAAGAATATATGCAAAACAAAATTTAGAAGAATATGAATTACAATTAAAGGAATATAATGAAAAGGTTAATTTATGGGTAACATTATATGCATTTTTCTTTATAACATTTCCAATGATATTATTAATTTTAGCATTCCTGTTTTCAATTGCATCTGGAAATGTAAATATTCTAAATTCATTATTATTTTTCTTTATTGTAATTATTCCATTTTCATATATTACATATTTATATATGATACATATATATCAACCAAAGATTTAGAAATTAACAAATCCTTTCTTCACTAAATCAATTGCTTCCTTTTTTAATTTTCTAAAACAAGATATATGAAAAATCATCTTTTCTCCATTAAAATTTATTATTTTATATTTTTCATCATCATATACCGGTCTATTACAATATTTACATTCACCAATTCTATTTCCCATAAAAAATAATTTATATTTATTATATAAAAATTTAGTGAACCCCTTCTGGTATTCCCTTTCTTTTTCTTATAGAATCTATTATTTGCTGTTGTAAATCTTTTGGGACTTTTTCATATACCTGATCTTCTAAGAACCAAACACCCCTTCCAGATGTTGCAGATCTCAATTCATCTGTAAATCCAAATATATTTGCTACAGGTACTTTTGCCTTAACCATTGCCCTTTCTTCTTCAATATTCATTTCCAATATTTGTCCTCTTCTTGATTGTAATATAGATGTTACATCTCCAACAGTTTCTGGAGGGGTATCAATTCTTATAACCTGTAATGGTTCATATAATGTTGGTTGTTCAAGAATAGCACTTTTAATTGCATCTTTTGTTGCTGGAATTATTTGAGCAGGACCTCTATGTATCGCATCTTCATGCAATACTGCATCAATTAATTTAACTTTCATCATTATACAAGGTTCCCAGGCTAATGGACCCTGATTCATTACTTCCTTAAATCCTTCTACTATATATTCTATTACTTCTGGTAAATGAACAATACCTCTTGTCATATCAATCAATACATTCCCATTTTGTACCATTATAATCCTCCTAGCTTCTTCTTTATCAAATCCAATTTCATTAAATACTTTCCATAAATCTTCCTTTTTAATCCTCCCTTCAGGTATTTTTCCTTCCCTAATATATTCCCTCATTTTTTCATATATTTCATATGGTAAAGGTTCAATTTGTATATATATTTTATTATGTTTATTTGGAGATTTTCCTTCATATACTTGTGTAACTCCATTAACAGATTCTCTATAAATTACTATTGGATTTCCAACCTTTACAGGTATTCCAAAATCATTTTGTACTCTATATTCTATTATTTGTAAATGTAAATCTCCTAAACCAGATACTAAAATTTCTCCAGTATCTCTTTTCTGTTCAACTTTCATTGTTGGATCTTCTCTTGTTAATAGATCTAATGTTTCAATTAATTTTGGTAAATCGTTTGGATTCTTTGGTTCAAAAGATTTTACAACTACAGGATCTAACCAATGTTTCATTTCTTCAAATGTTTCAACACTTTTTGGATCTTGAACCTTTCCAACAATTGTTTCTCCCGGATACAATCCTTTTATTCCAACTAAAGCAATTATATTACCAGCCTTTGCAGAATCTACGTTTATTCTTTGTATTCCCTTCCATATAGCAACCTGTTGTATTTTTATTTGTCTTCCAGCTTGAATTAAATATACATCATCACCTTTCGATAATGTACCAGAAAATATTCTTGCAGTTGCAATCTCCTGTTTTGATACCTTATCAATTATTACGTTTGTTACATTTATTACTATTGGTCCATTTGAATCTAAATTTAACATTGCTTTTCCAACATCTGAATTTATATCCCCCCTCCATATATGAGGAATTCTATATTTTTGTGCTTCAACTGGAGAAGGTAAATGCTTTATAACCATATCTAATACAACTTTTGCAACAGGTGCCTTTTTTCTCATCTCTTCCTTTAATTTTTCTTTATCTTCTAAAAATTGATTATATATTTCAATTATATCTTTAAATGAAACATTATATTTTTTCATAAAAGGTACTGACAATGCCCAATGGAATTTTGCAGATCCAAATGCAACAGATCCATCATTTACATTTACATTCCATTTTCCTTTAAATTCTGGAGGAGAGTATTTATCAATTAATCTATTTATTTCAATAACTATTTTTCCAATTCTTTCCATAATTTGTTGTGGGGATAATTTTAATTCTGTAATTGCTCTATCAGTTTTATTTATAAATAATACTGGTTTTACATATTCTTTCAATGCAGTCCTTAATACAGTTTCTGTTTGTGGCATTATTCCATCAACAAAATCTACTACAACAATTGCACCATCAATAGCTCTAGTAGCTCTGGTAACCTGTCCTGAAAATTCTACGTGTCCTGGGGTATCTATTAAATTTATCAAATAATCCTGATTTTCATAATTATGGACCATTGAAACTGCTGCTCCGTATACTGTCATTTCTCTTTCTCTTTCAGTTTCGTGCCACCATGTAAACATTGCCTCACCCGCAAGTTCCTCAGCCAACATTCCTGCGCCAGCTAATAAAGAATCTGTCAATGTTGTCTTTCCATGGTGTATGTGTGCAATTATACCTATATTCCTTATATTATTTGGATTATTCATAACTTTCAATATTCTTTCAGTTAAACTTGCCATTATAATAAAATGGGAAATAATATTTTAAAAGATGCTTATTAAGTATATAAGCTTAAAAATATAAGTCCATTTATTATGATACTTATTGAACTAACAATCCTATATCTACCATAAAGACTTTGATTATAAAGTATTTAAAATTTTATTTAAACATTTAGTTATGAAATTCAACATAAAGTTTATTGCTGGAATACTCTCATTGATTATTTTTATTATAATAATATCAATAAGTGATAAATCTACTGTTAACTATAAATTAGAAAAAATAAATTTGCAATTATATTCATTAAGTTTATATGGAGATGGATGTTATTTGTATAATGTTACAGACGGATATTTCATAATAAAAAATAAAGGACCGGGTATAAATTACATAGTACCATTAGTGGAATATGTTAATACTACTTCATTTATATTTTGTAATCAGACAATTCATTATAGTGTAACAGTAGAAGAATGTCCTCCCATTTGGTATCCTTGTAATGTATCATGTACACCTGAAGGAATATGTCCAATGATAAAATGTCCTGAATATACATGTTTTAATATGACATATCATATAAATATAACATATCCAATAATAATTGCAAACAATGATATATTTTTATACGATAATAATGTTTATTGTTATTCAGAAAATATCTGCAATATAATTTATCAATTACTACCTAGAGAATACCTATACGGTCTAATATATCAACTAATAGTTTCTAGACCCCCAGTCGTTCCAGTAGTTCCCGTATCTAAATAATCAAATTAATCACATGAGGCTTGGAGTATTATACTCTGGGGGAAAGGATTCAAATTATTCATTATATATTGCATCAAAATATCATGAGATATCTGTACTGTTAAATATAATTCCAAAAAATAATGAAAGTTATTTATATCATTATATTAATAATAATTTAACTGAATTACAATCAAAAGCTCTGAATATACCCATAGAAAGATTTTATATAAATAATAATGAAGAAGAAACATTATTTGAAGCGCTAAAATATTTAAAGGAAAAATATAATATTGATGGAATTGTTACTGGAGCAATTAGATCCACATATCAAGGATCTAGATTTCAAAGAATATGTAAAAAATTAAATCTATGGTGTTTCAATCCATTGTGGTTAAAGGATGAAGAAGAATATTTATATGAATTATTGGAAAATAATTTTCGTTTTATAATTGTTGGATGGTATACATACCCTCTAGATATAAATATTTTAGGAAAAGTTGTTGATGAAGATATAATAAAAAAATTAATTGAATATAAAGAAAAATATAAAATAAATATTGCAGGGGAAGGTGGAGAATATGAAACCTTTGTTTTATATCAACCATTATTTAAGAAAGAGATAATAGTAAAAGATTATGAAATAAAAATAGAAAAAAATTATGCAGAATATATTATAAAAGATGCTTATTTAGAATGATTGGAATAATTCATACAAATAAAGAAGAATTATCAAAATATGAGTTCTTATATCCAATAGTAAATATCTTAAAAAAATTAAATATTAATTATAAAGTTTTTTCATATAAAGATAAAATAAATGAATATTTTGAAAAAATAATAATAACAGGTACTGCAATAATGGATTTTGATTATTTAAATTATATAAAAAATTTTGAATTTATAATTGAAAAAAATATAAAAACTCTTGCAATATGTTCTGGAAGTCAAGTATTAATAAAATTATTAAATTATGATTTCGAAGATAAAGAATTGATTGGAAAATATTATGTAAAAATAATAAATAAAGATGAAATAATTGATAAAGATTTTGAAGCATATTTTTTAATAACAAAGATTCCAAAGATTGATGAAAAATTTTATATAATTGGAAAAGTAGAAAATATCCCAGTATTGTATAAATATAATAATATATATTTTTCATTATTTCATCCAGAAGTTTTAAATAAAAATATAATAATTAATTTTCTAAAATATATATAGCCCCTACTAGGGTAACCTTAGATAGATGAAAAAGGTTGAGTTAGTAGGGGTACAAAATGAAGAAACCGTCCCAGGCTGAAAAATGATGAATTAAAGCTAACAGATAAAAAATTATTCTTCAGCCTTTTCTCTTCTCTTTTTACCTCCTCTTCTTGATCTTATTAATACTGCAGCTATTATTATTATTGCCAATATTACCAATATCCAGAATATTAATCCAGACAATGGTAATGACATTAAAGGTGCTTGCGATGCAGAATATGTTTCATTCAATGAATATAATACTTGTCCTGTCTGTTGGTCTATTATATTTACATATACTGTTACATTATTACTTTCTGCAGTTACATTTAATGGTATTTTTTCAGTATATGTACCTCCTATTTGTACTTCTTGTTGTTCTGGGTATACTTTTCCTCCGACAGCATATGCTTGTATTAATAAATTATATACCTTTGTTGTATTTGAACTTATTATTAAGTATATTGTTGTATTTTCTTTATATTTTAATGGTACATATCCAACCAATGATGCGCTTAGTAGTTTTGGTTCTATCTTTGTTCCGTTTACATATAAATTGTATGTATATGTCTGTGATACTCCATCATAATTAAATACAAATTGCACTGGATAGTAACCTGCTGTTAAATTTTCTGGAATTCTTACTACTACTGATAACTGTGTTACTTGATTTGGTGATAATGTTATTGTCGATAACTGCTGGAATATATTTAACTGTTGTGACATTACTACTGGTTGTACTTGTATATTCATTGGTAAGTTAGATTTTAGATTTACATACAATTCTATAAATTGTCCTGGTTTTACATTAAATGTGTTTGTATATACACTTAATACATTTACTGGTTGTATTTTTTGTGCATTTATTGTTATTGTATAACTATACTGATATATTCCCACTCCATTTTGATATACATATAGTATAACTTTATAGTATCCTGGTTGTAATCCTATTATATTTAATGGCAATATTACTTCTCCTTGGGAATTTGGTGGTATTGTCTGTGAATCTTGTAAATTATATATTAAATTTCCATATTGGTCATATAATAACATTTGAACTGATACATTTACTGTTTGATAACCTGGATTCTTCACTAATACTTCTACATTATATATTGAATTTGCTAGATTATTCAATAAATTAAAGTTTGGCGATACTGAAATTACTTCTATATTTTGTCCATTTTGATTATCTGATATATAAAATGATTGTTCTGCCTGTTGTGTTAATACTTGTCCATTGGATAATACAACTGTCAATTGTTCTAATACGTACATTTTTCCTTGCACATTCTTTAAATAATAGCCCGGTATTTTAATAGTTAATAAATTCTCTCCAGGTTGTAGATCTACACTTTTTTGTGTTTGATAAATAATATTTCCACTTGAACTATATAATGTTAATGTTAATGTTGCAGATTGTACATTTGTTCCAACATTTTGTAAGTATACTACAGACTGTACATTTATTCCATATTGTTGTGCATATTGTTGTGAGATTACTGTTGGTAACTTTATTAATGATAATGTTAAATTATATGGTACAAATGTTAAATTATATGTTTGACTTGCTGTTACATACTGTAATCCTGATGGATATAATAATGTTACATTTGCTTGTACTGTAAAATTATATTGCTGTGTTTGACATGTAGATTGTGTACATGAACTTGTTGAACTATACTGTTTTATTAAATTTTGCAATTCTAAAGGATCCACTGATACTTGATATATATTCATTCCTGTGCAAACCGATATTTGTTCATAATACTGATATACTAATTGCCCATTTGGTGCATATATATTGAAATACAGATATGCTTGTTGTGGTTCTTGTTTTATTCCATACAATTTTACTATAAATGTTAAATTATTCAATGTATTTGCTAATAATGTTGACGTTTGTGGTTCTATTATTAATTGTTGTGAATATACTCCCAATCCTAATAATATTACTCCTATTAAAAAACTAAACAATCTTCTTATTGTTACTACTACTCTGTTATCCATAATTTAATTTATGATAGAAAAATTTATAAAAGTTATTACTTTGTAGATAATATATCACTATCACCAGGAAGATATCCTAATATAATATTGTAATCAACTTTAAAAATATTTTCCAACTGTTTTGCAATATCTATTGGTTTTTTATTTCCAGGGATTAATATAACATATCTTTTATATTTATCCTTTATACTTTCAGGTACTCCTGGGATAATATTATAATCTTCAAATGCCAATGCAATTTCTAAATTTACTTTTATATAATTTTTTTCTCCATATATCATAAAAGAACCTTTTTTTAAATACATACCAGAAGGTGCCTTTTTCGATACTTGATCTGGGTATACATAATATACATCTATAGAAGATAATTTATTTTTCCATGCTCTAGAATATGATCCAACAAATTTCGCAGCTTCATATATATCTATTTCACTCGCATTTCTTCCATTTTTTAATATACCAAAGGGGGACCCTACAATATCTGCATGAAATACTAAATCATTTTTTTCTAAATACTTATTTATAATGATTTCATTTGTAATAGAATCTTTTCCAGCAATTAACAGAAAATTATTTGTTGTAAACATCCATCTAAATTTCTCGTACCATTTTTTGTTTCTCTTAATTTCTTCTTTCTTTTTTTCAATAAATATTTTTTCCTCAATGTTATTTAATTTTTCTTCTAATTCTTTTATCAAATTTTCTATTTTCTGTTTTTTATTTTTTAATTCTTTTATTTTTTCATATATTTCATTTATATTTTCATATATACTTTTTCTAGTATCAATTTTTATTTCCATTTTTCCAGCAAATATTATAAAATGCGCATTTTTTACATTTTTCAGAGAATTTCTTTCCAGGATCTTCTTTTTTATCTATCATATCAATTATTTTATCTTTTATATCAAGTATTTTCTTTATTTCATTATTATTTCTAAACTCTATTTCTATTTTGTGATTATCCTTTGCATATAATAATATACCTTTCCTTATATCATAATTTGGGAATTCATCCTTTAGTAATAAATAATATGAATATAATTGTGTAATATGTTCCCTTCTAAAAAATCCAGATTTTATTTCATAAGGTATTATATGCTTTTTATATATTTCTAATCTATCTATCCTCCCAACTATATTATATTTTAAAGATGTAACATCAAGTTCTGTCTTTATTTTTGGTTCTAAGAATTCCCATAATTCTATTCCATATAAATCATTATCTTTCATAAAATTAAATACATTTTTTGCCCTATCTTCTATATCCTTTATTACATAACCATATGCCTTTATTTTTATATCGTTTTTATCCAAATTTAAATTTTTTATTTGTTCTTCAAATTCTTTTATAGATTCTTCCAACAATTTTATTAAAAAACTATTATATAAATTTAATATTTTTTCATATTCAACAAACTCTTTTATATTAAATATTATTTCTTTCTCTTTCTCATTTATTTTATCAAATAAAGAATGAACAATTGATCCAAATATTTTTTGTTCAGTATCTTCTTCAGAATATCCTAAAACTCTTTTTAGATAAACTTTTCTAGGACAAAAAATATAATCTGTTATATCTGTTACTCTAACAAAAATATCATTTAATTCCACGCTCTATTTATGTTTTTAATATTTATAAAATATAACATTGATATATTTTAGATGAAAATAAAAACATGGGTTGATAAAAATACGTGCATTGGTTGCGGAACATGTATTGCAATTGCACCAGAAATATATGAATTCGATTCTGATGGAAAAGCAAAAGCAAAGGTTGAAATTGTTGAAAATCCAGATTTAATACAAAAAGTGAAGGATGCTGAAGTTGCATGCCCAACACATTCAATTAAAGTAGAAGAAGTGAATGATTAATGAAATATATAGTAGATATTGATTATAGTAAATGTATAAATTGTTTGGCATGCTATTTGATAAATAAGAATATTTTTTCAATTGAAAATAATAGAATAGTAATAAAAAATAATATAATTTCCTCCGAAGAAGATATAGAGGATATAAAGATTGCCGCAAAGGCATGCCCTACAAATGCTATATATTATCAGGAAATATTAGATAAAGATTAATAAATTATGAAATATTATTTTTAAATATGGCGTTTTATGATACATTTATAACATTATTGAACAACCTCGGATTTTT
>JAPYVP010000003.1 GCA_028276785.1 Candidatus Nanopusillus sp.
TACCAACTTTATATCCAGCAAATGCAACTGGTTGAATATTATTAATAGAAGGCCAACTCTTAATTATCGGATAGATTCTTTTAGCTCTTACTCTTGGCCAAAATTGCATAGATACTGCTCTGGGTTTGTGTCTACCATGCTGTGGCATTTTTTAATATGTTATTAAAAACTCTTTTAAATTTTTGAAAAATCTTCTATTTTTAAGGGACCGTAGGCTAGTGGTAGGCTCCTGGGTTTGGGTCCCAGGGATCGGGGTTCGAATCCCCGCGGTCCCATTTAAGATTTTTTATACGTTTTATAAATCATAATATTGGACGATAATTTTAACATTGTCATTAATATATTATATGTATGGTGAAGATGCAAGGCATTGCTGATAAATGATGAAACATCGATATACAGATAAAATTAAGTATTTTAATTTTTTATGACAATATTTTTATAATTGGACCCGTAGCTCAGCATGGATAGAGCGACGGCCTTCTAAGCCGTAGGTCGGGGGTTCGAATCCCCCCGGGTCCGCTATTGATTTGAAATTTTAAATGGTAAAGAAGCTTGTTGTACGAAATTTCCGTACATAAATGAAAATACATAAGATCCTTTATTTGATAATAAATTACTTATTATTATATCTTCATTTGTACAATTTAATTTAATTGTTGCTTGATTATTTGAATATAATGTATAATTATCTGTAACTATACTACATGTGCCAGTTTGATAATTATTTTGGCTATAGGTATATGTAATTCTCATATTATTTAAATCTATATCAGATCCACTATTATATATTATTGCATATATTCCATCAGAAGAAAAGTACATATATGATATTTTAAACGATACAGAATTTGATGATGAAGTATCTTTTCCCAAAAGTTTTAATACTACCTGGGGTGGGACAAACAAATACAAGATAATTGTAATTCCCAATATAACACCAAATATTATAACAAGGGTTGTGAGGAAGTCACTTCTCATTATGATAAAATAATTTCATGATATTTTTAAATTTTAGTTTTTTATAACTTTAAAATCTATGCAGACTCTGTAATTTCCCGGGGCTATATCACCAACTTTTAATATATTTAATATCTCATATTTAAAGTTTAATTCACTAGAATATTTTTCTAATAAATATATGGCTTTTTCTTTTATTTCTTCTTCTTCAAAGAATTGGTATAGATGTATTATTCCATTATTTTTTATTAAAGGTATTGCATATTCTAAAAATGTATGACTTTCTTTTGGTAATGGCATTATAATTCTATCAAACTTCTTATTAAATTTTTCTAAATTTTCCAATTCTCTAATATATCTTAATTTTTTATATTTTATATTTTCTATTATTTCATCATATTCATAAATATATAAATTGTTTATTTCTAACCCAGAATCAATTATATCCCTTATATATTCTTTATCATTTTTTATTATTCCATCTCTATCTTCTAAATAACCAATATATTTTGATATATCTCTTACATCTCCTAAAAATGTAATGACGTTATTTACTTTATTTATCCTTAAATTTTCTAATCCATATTTTACTGCAAAGGGATTCAATTCAATTGAATAAATTATTTTTGCTTTTGAATATTTTGCTATATATATTGGATATACATTTACACCAGAAAACATTACCAAAACTTCTTCATTTTCTTTTACTTGTTTTGCAATCCTGTATCTTTCATTGCTTAACCGTGGAGAATAATAACATCTGGAAACATCTACCTTAAATTTTAATCCGTATTCAATATTAATTGTTTCAGTTTTATTTTCCCCATATAAGATCTTATATTTTGGAATTCTATATGGGGGTAAGACGTCTGTTTCTTGTAATAGAATTGTTCTTATAAATTTATGTTTTTCCAATATCCTTTTTACATATTCTTCTTCATTATATTTTAATGGTTTTTTAATTATAGCTATATCTCCCACAATATCATAAGACATAATATATTCTAAATAAAAAACAATAAAAATATTATTTTTTATTATTAAATAAATTTATACTATTTATTTTCCCTTTCTTTATTCTTAATTTTTCTCATTATTTCTAATATATTAGTTAATCAATCATTTGGTCAATATCTATTTATATATTACATCTTTGGGAATCTAAATTGTATATATTATTTTGATATTTCTATATATCCCGATTACTTTATAAATATCTATATATAAACCCATTTATAAGTTATTTATAAATACGCAATCTGTTCATGTTTTCACTATATATTGGTATTCATTTGAAGTTATAAAAAAGTGAAAGATTTTTAAATATTCCAAATAATAATATATTATGGCAAAGAAGAAACAAGAAGAAAAGAAACAAGAACAAAAGAAATAAAGTGGAATAATATATTAGATATTTATTTGTGGGATATATTAGATATAATATACGCGGGTTTTCATCGGCATCATTCATATTTTTAATTTTTTATTTTTGGTTTATAAATTTTTATTTATAAGTTTATCGAAGGTTTAGTTACTGTCTGCTTCAATTTATTTATTAAATTATCATCTACCTTATTAAATAGAATTTGTGGTTCTTTAACAATTTCTATAACTATATTATTGGAAAATTGTAGAAGAATATTAAGGTTATCAAAAGATATTTCTTTATAATTTATAAATTCAAAGAATCTTTCAGAAGAATTTGGTATAAATGGATATAACATTGTATATACAGAAATTAGTAATATAACTAAAGATTTAACTAAACTTTTATTATTTTCAGGATTTTCCCATGGTTTATTTTCTTGAAATATTTTGTTTCCATAACCAGATAATTCTAATATCTTTCTTAAAGCTAAATTAAATTCCCCTTTATCCATATATTTATGATATTCATTTAATGTATCTGTTATTTTACTTATTACATCTTTTCTAACATTACCATCTACTTTATTGTTATAATATTTTCTAACAAAAGATAGAACTCTATGGGTGAGATTTCCTATATTATTTATTAACTCATTATTTATAACAGATTGAAAATCATCCCACTTAAAGTCAGAATCTCTATTATATGGTAAAATATATGAAAGATAAAATCTCCAATAATCAGGATCTAAATCTGACTTAATTAAAGAATCACAGAATATACCCCAGTTTTGACTTTTACTAATTTTTCTATTTTCATATGTTAAATAAGATAAACCGATTACATTATATGGTAAACTATAATTATCTAACTTTGTATATTCAAAAAACTCTTTATAGTTATCACTTACATTATGTGTAGATAATAAAATTGCTGGCCAGAATACTGCATGAAATGGAATATTATCTTTACCCAGGAAATGATATACTTTTCCATTTGTCCAAAATTCTCTCCAATTAATATCTAGAATAATTTTTACAACTTTTTTATTTTCGAATAGGAATTTTAATATTTTATATAAATTAAAAAATTCATTATAGAATCCGGATAAATATAAAACACTTCCATCTACTTTATATTCTAATTCATATATTTTATTATTTATTTTTATTTTAATTATTTTTCCATTATCTTCTAATAAAGATACATCATTAATATTCTCATCCTTTACATCATCATACAAATATTCTTCCTTTAATTTTTGAGCAGCAAATGATATATATCCAATTAATGCATCATACCAAACATACAATACTTTATCTTTATAATCTTCAAAATGATTGTACAAATTTAGTATACTATCAATTTTTGGCCAATTTTCCTCTATAATTTTTAAAATTTTTGTATACTCATCTGTATTTATTACCAAACCTTCTTCTCTCAATGCATTTATTAAAGAATCAGTAAAAGCATCTTTTGAATTGAATGATATTTTATTAAATATTTTCTTAATTGTTATCTGCCATAATTCTTTATATGGGACTGGTACCCCAAAAGATAAATCTCTAGTTATACTTCTTTCCTTTAATCCTTCCTTTATCCATGATAAAGACATTGTTATTGCTAAGTCTGTAAATATACCTTTTTTACTTTCTAAATATTCTTTTATTTTATCTTCTAACTTAGTTAAGTTTAAATATAAGTGTCTTGTTTTTCTAAATATAATTTTATTTCCAGTGATTGAATTTTTTGGATCAATTAATTCTTTTGGATCTAATAATCTACCACAACTTTCACATTGATCCCCCCTTGCATTTTCATATCCACAATATGGACATTTTCCCACAACAAATCTATCTGCTAGAAATTTGTTCCATTCAGGGTCATATGGTAATTCAACCTCTTTTTCTATTATATACCCATTTATATAGGCTTTAATAAATAATTCTTGGACTATTTTGTAATGTAAAGGATTGTTTGATGTTTGACTAAATTGATCAAATGAGAAATTAAACCATTTATATATTTCTTTATGTATATTATGAAAGAATTTAACTATTTCTTCAGGTTTTTTCTTTCTTTTAATTGCCTCTACCTCTGTAGTAGATCCATGATCATCTGTTCCACATAAATAAAATACAATATTACCCTTCAATCTATTGTATCTTGCAAATATATCTGAAGGCAAAAGACTTCCAGTAATATTTCCTATGTGTGGTACATTATTCACATATGGTAATGCTGATGTAATTAGTACAATATCCTTACCTTCCATAAGATCTTTGTTAATTATTATTTTTATAAATTCATAATAGTTCTTCTATATCCTCTTTATTCTTTAATACAAAGTTTGTATATATTTCAGAATAATGACTGAATTTTATTATATCATTTTTATATTTTGGTAAGTTTCTTATCATAAACTGTTTTATATCTTTTACAATACTTCCGGTGTATGCTTCAAATAAACTTCTTATAACATCTCTTATAACCAGATATGCATTTTCATATTTTTTTATTTCACTAATATTATCCTTAAACCATTGATATAACACATAAACAACTTCTGGATTTTTTGATATATTCGTAAACAATATCCTCCAATCCTGTAATTTTATATGATTATCTATTGCTTTATCCAGTAAATCTACAATTATACTAGTTCTCCTAAAATTAGTTAATCCTCTTAATAATATTATCCTTTCCTCAGGATTTTGGGATCTGGAGTATAAATTGTACATTCTCATATATTCATTTGTTCCTCCATGTAAACCAATTATATCGGATATAACTTGTCTATCATTACTATTTAATTTTTCCCATTCCTTAAATTTATTAAATGAATCCCTTATTACATTATAATCGTTTAAAAATCCTAGTGTTTTATATGCTAGTCTTTTTAATGTTAAACTATTATAATCTTTTATTTCTATATTATAATAATTCTTAAATATATCTTTATATTGCCCAAATATTCTTTTTTCTTCTATATTAAAGTAAAATGATATTTCATACAATATTGTATACAATATTGACAAAACCAACCAATTATCTTCATTTCTATAATATTCGATTAATTCAAATAATTTTTTCAATTTAATTTTATTCATTAACGCCAATAAATAATAGTCGTGTAAAATAACAGCTCTGCTTAATGGTGATATTTTCTTTTCTTTAATCACATTTCCTATATATTCTAAATTTTCATAATTTGATACATAGAAACCTATAGCATCTCTATTAATTACGAAATATCTTGGATCTCTCTTAAGTATAATCTTCCCCTTTGATTTATTAAACAGTATATTTACTTTTTCACCTTCAATATCTAAAAATAAAGGAATTGTCCACTTTTTATTTTCTTTCTTATTATATAAAAATCTTGATTGGGATAGATGTATTACAAGATTATTATAATGTACATTTATTATTGGATAACCTGGAGAATTTACAAATTTTTCAATTATTTCTCTAACATATTTTCCTCCAATTAATTCAAATTCTTTAAATAGATCGGAAGAGCTAGCATTAGAATATTTATATTTATGTAAATAATTTATTATTGCAACTCTAAATTTATCATGTCCCAAATAATTATCTATCATTCTCAATATATTTCCACCCTTTCCATAACTTATACTATCAAAAATACTCTCAATTTCTTCTTCCTTTTCTACTTTGACATTTATTGGATGTGTATAAATTGTTGAATCTTCAAATTTTGCTTCATATGTATCAACAATATACATGTAATTTGATCCAATGTTATCTTCATTTAACAATTCATCCATAGCTTTATACGCCATATATGTTGCAAAAGATTCATTTAACCAAAGATCATCCCACCATTTCATAGTAACCAAATTTCCAGACCATTGATGCCATAATTCATGGGCTATGACTTCGTATATTCTTAATCTTTGTCCATATGAATAATAATCATCTTTATATAATAATGCGGATTCTCTAAATGTAATTGCACCCCAATTTTCCATTGCTCCAGCAGCAAAATCTGGTATAGCAATTAAATCTAATTTTTCTAATGGATATTCTATTGATGAATAATTTTCATAGTATTTTAATACTTTTTTTGCCCAATCTAAAGCATTTTCTCCATCTTTAGCTTTACCAATATCAGTAATAATCCTTATTTTCTTATTTTCATATTTGTCCTCTAAATAATCAAATTTTCCTATTCCTAAATATAATAAATATGTAGACATTGGCGGAGTCTTCTTAAATTTTACAATTCTATAATCTTCATTTATTTCTTCATTTTCTATTTCTGTATTTGATATTACATCATAATCTTTATTTACCTTTACCTCTAATTCAAATTCTGCTTTAAATTCTGGTTCATCAAAACATGGAATAAAATATCTTGCATATGTAGGTTCAAATTGTGTAGTTAATATTTTATCTTTTCCTTTACTTAAGTAAAATCCAATTAAATCATTCCTTACCTTTCCCTTAAATTTTATGTATAACTTCTTTCTTCCATAATATTTATTATATAGATTTATTTCAATTATTTCATTATCTATACTTTTAAAACTAACCTTTTTATTATCAAATTTTATCAATTCTATTTTTATATCTTTTGAATGTAAGTATATTTTATTTGTAGGTTTAACTATATCTATTTCTATAGTTTCTTCTCCTTTATATTCCAAATTATTAATGTCTATATCTAATTTTATATAATATTTGATTGGTTTTACATCCTTGGGCAATCTCATTAATATATAAAATATTCCGATATATTTTTAATAATGAATAAGGTTTACAAATTGTTAGATCTTTCAATAACGATATGGTTAATAATTGTAATTTTTGTAGTATCTGTTATAGGATTAATGAACCCACAAATATTAAACTTAATAGCATTTTACCCATATTATGCTACAACACATCCATGGGTGTTTATAACATCTATCTTTGGGAGTGGTAGCTTAATGCATTTATTTTTTAATGGAATGGCTTTACTATTTCTTGGCCTATTGTTTGAATATTCATATGGAAGTAAAAACTTATTAATATTGTTTTTATTATCCGGTATTGTTGGAAATATATTCTTTTTATTTCAATATTATAATGATCCCATGATTGGTGGAATAGGAGCTTCTGCTGCAATATCCGGTATACTTGGTGCTTTGGGGATATTAAATCCAAAAGAAAAAATAATAATATTTCCATTGATAATTCCTATAGATATAAGATATGCAGTAATATTTTGGATTATATTTAACTTAATTGGTATATTTTATCCATTTGTACCTTTCGGATTTTCTGCACATTTGGGCGGAACATTGTTTGGCCTTTTATATGGGTATATATTAAAGAAACATAAAGGAAAAACATCAATAGATAATATTTTTGATAATCAAGAAGAAATCTATTTATAATTTTTTGCTTAAAAAACTATATAAATTATTAAGATATAATTATTAAAATGGAAGCAAAAGTTGAAAATACAAATGAAAAATTAATAAAGGAAATAAGGACAAAATTGGCTACATTATCTACAAATACACTTCTAAGATATTATGAAGATATTAAATCAAAGATTATCCCCACAAATTTATCATATTATATTCAATATTTATCATATGAAGAGTTATTAAATAATATTGAAAGAGAACTTATATTAAGAGGAGCTCTAAAAAGAGTAAAAAAGTTAGATGTTCGATAGTTATACCTGATCTTGTATATATTTTTTACCAAATCTTCTAAATTCACCTGCTTTATATATTTCTCTTCCAACATATATTGAATGATCATATAATGTAAAAAATGGTAATCCTCTTAATTTATCATATATTTCATTAGTGTTTTCAGATCCAAATTTAAAATCTAAAATTGTATTATCATAACTTCTGTGTTCTACAAATGTTTTATTATCTTCATTATATATAATAAAATTACCTTTCGGATCTGGTACGAAGGATTTTATTCTATATCCATATTTTTCTAATACCCTTTCCATATATGGAAAATCATGTTCATATACATGTGCAGATGCTGAAATTGTTGTAACAATTCCCAATTCATATCCTTTATTTGTTCTTTTATTTATTTCGTTAACAATATATTCTCCAATTCTAATTAATGCATACATATTTAATGGCCATCCTCTAAACATATCGTTGCTCCTTATATATTCTGTAAGATTTAGATACTTTCCTTGAATTATACCTTCTATAGATATAACACATGGAGGATCATTAGAATATATATCAACATTTGGATTCCATGTAATCATAATTGCTCTTCTAGTTTCTGGGTTTTTTGATAGTTTATTTATCATATATTGTAACTGATTTAAATTATTATAATTTAGAAATCTTTCTCCATATGTATAATCTACACCTTCTGGTTTTTTATCAATGAAATATCCATTTAAATGTTTTTCAAATTCTTCCAATTTAATAAATTCATCAAATTCTTTTTCTAATTCATATCTTCTTCCATACAATCCTAAGCTGACAATTATATTTAATCTTTCCAGTTGTTTTTCATTATATTCAGAACCTTTTAGAATTCCAAACATTTTAATTTCTGTTAGTATCTTTACCCATGCATTAAATAGTGATTCTTCATATATAAATGCTGGAGGCAATGGAATAATGTAGCCATAATCTCTCTTTACATCTTCTTTTATTTCAATATTTATTTTTCTTCTAAATATATTTTCCGGTTTATAATTATTCTGAATCACTTCTTCTAATTTACTTATATTCTTATTCCAAAAATCTTTTCTCATATCTATTACATTTGTAGTATCTAAAATTTCTTTTATTTCATTATAATCCAAATTTACATTATATATCTTTAGTGTTTTCTCATCTTTATTATTAAATATATCTATTAAGGCTTGGCCAGATTGAGTCAAATCTGGCCCATATAAAATTATTTTATCTATTTGTGGATTTTCACCTAATGTTTGAATTAAATATTTTATTCCATTGATTGTATATAATGTTCCAATAATATTTACCATTTTTTTAATTTCTTCATGTAATAAATTAAATATAAAATCTTTTTTTGCCCACAATGTTGCTATAGAAATGTTACTTTTCTGATTTATAATTAAAATATCCTTTTCTAACATATAGGTAATTTTTAATTTTTTCTTATAAGTTTTATTTTTTCTCTAATATTCCTAAATATAATAGATTTTTTACATTCTTTTTGCCCATCTTATAGCTTCTATATTGCAAATATAATATAAATAATATTGAAATTATCCAAATATAAATTGAAAGATATCCAAATGTTATACCTATCAAAAATGGTAAAATATTATGAGAGTTTATATATTGTAACCAAGATGAATATGCATAATAAAGGAAATATATATTTATTAATAAAAATATTGCATATACTGTTATTGAATAATAATCAAAATTATACTTTCTTATTGTTTTAATAGTAACTATCCATTTATTATCTAAACCAATCAACAATCTTTTTAGATAATAAGATATTGTTAGTGCAGAAATGCCCCAACCAATCAATAATGCTAAAAAGGAGTCTAGAATACTTGCCTTATTGTATATTCTTTTTTCAACTATATAATATTCTGTTATAAATATTGATATTACATAAATTTGTGAGAAATAAAAGAATGGTGCTATATAATACCATGAAGGAGATGATAAATTGAATAGAATAATAATTATACTAATTAATATTAATATAAGAGAAATTAATGGTAAAAATAATGCTGTAAACATATGGATGAAACTTATTTTTTGTTTAAATTTCAGATTCTTATTAAATAATATTTTCCAGAAATTCGAAATAATTACATCAAATGTACCCATTTGCCATCTTCTTATTGTTTTTAATGTCATATTAAAATTTGGAGGTAAATTTTGTCCATATTCAACCCAATCCCTTATATATATTCCCTTAAAACCGTTTAAATATAATCTAATTGTTAATGAAGCGTCTTCAGTTAAATGTGGTGTAAATTTTCCAGCCTTTTTATAATCTTTCAATCTTAAAACCCCACAAGAGCCATGAACCATTGATATATCATCTAAAATATTTTTCATCGGTAAATAAAATTCAAAGAAAGTATCTACATAAATTCCAACAATTTTATGAAAATAATCTACAGGAACAGTTCTTCTATTCCAATATACAAAAGATAAATCCTTATTCGATTCTAGAATACATACTGCCTTATATAAATATTCAATTGTAACGGTCCATTCAAAATCATAAACAGAAAAATACTTTATATTATATTTTCTTTCTAAGTAATCTATTAGATCATCTAGGGCAGCTCCTTTTCTTTTTATACCATTTAATCTAAAAAAATATTTTATTTTATCTAAATCATATATTAAATATTTTTCATCATAATATTTCTTTGAACAATTTTTTTCTAAATATTCTACTAATTTTTTTTCTTTATTCAATTCCGTATCATCTAAAAATATAAAATATATAGTTAGATTTTTATATATATTATTTATGTTTTTCAAATATTCAATCTTTTTTATTAAAACATCTTCTTCTTCATTTTTTACTGGAAATATTACAAACAAATTTTCTTTATTTTTTAAATCCTTATATTTTGGGATTTTTATTTTTCTGTCTATGTTTATTAAATATCTTAGATCGAATATTGATATTATTAATATATTTAATAATAATAAAAGGGAAGAAATAAATAATAGATCCATATTAGTATAAAGGACTTTTGATTATTATAGGCAGTAAATAATTAGAACTTGCATATATGGAAGGGTAATTAATTATAGAATATAATATTGCAAATACTAGGATTGCTGAAATTATAAATATAATAACGGCAGATGCCGGTAATTCAAATATAGAATATAAAGCTATTCCAATTAGTAATATCATGAGAAAGATAAATAATAATATTAAATTTGTTAATGATGGTGATACTAGCAATCCAAACAATATTAATAGCATGAGTGCTAATATTAATATTGATTTTCTATCTACTAATTTACAGGTTAATGTTCCTATGATTAAACCAGCTAAAAATGAGTTAATTATTACCAATATAAACATAAGTGTTTCTGGGTCCATATTATAAAATATTGAAGAAAACTTTATAAAGATTTCCTATACTATAGTTACTAGAAAAATACAAAATTATTTTTCCTCTTTTATAGACTTAAATAATTCTTCGAAGAATCTATCTCTAATTGGTTCATATACCCTTTTATAGAATTTTTGTTGATCTAAAAGGACTTCTTTTGGAAACTTTTTCAAATATTCTATTGCAAATTTCCATGCAATATTATAATCAACTATACTATTTATTTTATTAGTTATTTCTTTATCATAATCTTCTGGTGTTTGATCTTTATCCCCTATATGAAAGTATCCCGTATTTTTATTATATGGTGCTTCTTCATTTCCAATCTTTACTAATTCTATTTCTTCTTCTTTTTCTTTAGAATATAGATGAAATATTTTTCCTTTACTTCTTTTATATATTGGTCTGTAGTATTTTGCCCATGCATAGAATATTGCTCTGTTCAATCCAAAGCTCTTTGCTTTATTTATATCATTATATAATATATAATATCTTGCTGCTTGTAATAATCCCATAACCTGAAATCTCCCAACATTTCCCAAATTTTCTTTTTTTATTGATATTTTTTCTTGTCTTAATGTACTTCTATTTAGATAGCTTACAATATAATTTTTTGTTTCTTTTATGGATATTTCTGCCAAATAATCTCCTTCT
The DNA here is from genome assembly GCA_028276785.1 of Candidatus Nanopusillus sp. GTDB lineage: Archaea > Nanobdellota > Nanobdellia > Nanobdellales > Nanobdellaceae > Nanobdella. The sequence goes on from JAPYVP010000003.1 coordinate 12,069, forward strand.
CCAGGTTCATACTCTCTCCATTTTTCAGTATGTTTAAAATTTTTATAATTTGCCCATGATAAATCAAAATTTTGGATATCATTTGGTTTAAATACTACACATACATAATCTAAAAATCTATGAAACGATAAAGGTACTGTAAATACTCTTTGTATATCTATTTTATTTTCAACTTTAAATTCTCTCGATTTTCCTTTTGCTTTTGATATTTCCTTTTCTAAATCATTTTTTGCGCTTTTTAATATAAAATCTACAATTGCAAATGCTATATTTAATGGATGATATTTATTTAATATACTCTCTGAAAATGCCTTTTCATTAATATGTATATGTATTCCTCTTCCACTCCACTTTAAATATACAGATTTATATACTTTATATTTTTCTAAATATGAAACAATTATTTCCGCAACATTTTTTATTATATCAAAATCTTCCAATGTCCCATCAATATCGAAGATTGGTGTTACATATTTTATATTCTCTATATCTTTTAATTTATCTTCAGAAATTTGGCTATATAAATTTATTGTTGCATAAATTGTTCTAAATTTTAAATAAGAAAATTTTGTAAATAAAGATTTATATTCATCTTCATTTTCAATTTTTAGTGGCATTTTATCTTTATCATATCTTATAAATATTCTTTGATCCAATCTGTTTGTTTCTAAAGCAATCCACCTATTTTTTGAATAATCAATAATTTCTTTTATAACATATTCTTTCATGTAATAATTTTTTATTTCATACCATTCTATCATAATAATCTAATTTGGAAAATTTAAAATATTTATTAAAAATAATTATGGAATTAGACTTCTCCTCATATCTTCAATTAAATTCATTTTCCTTTTAAAGTAATCCATATTATTTTTAACAAATTCCCTTTCATTATAATCTCCAATATTTTTTATTACTTCCCAATTATAGTTTTCAAGTTTATTTTGATTATTAATCAATGCAGATATATTTCCATTCATAACTTCTTGTATTGTTAGTGTTAATGTTTGATTCAACTGTGGTAGTATATTACATACTGGCAAGCGAGTGTTTGTATAATTACATAATAGTTCAAATTTATCTAATAATAAAATCTGATGTTCTAATAATCTATTAATGCGTTTTTCTACAATTTCAGTTAAATTTAATGCATTCTTTCTATACATTTTGTAATCATCCTCAATTTCTTGTTTTAATTTTTCTCTTTCTTGTGTTATATTTATATTATTATTTACGACCATTGGTAATATACAAATGTCTTTAACCTTTCCAATGAATATTTCTCTAATCTCATGCCAAGAAGTATTTGGTGTTATATTTACATATATATAACCTACACAATGTAATGGTGGTCTATTAATGCTATATATTTCATAAGATATATTTAGAGAATTTAGCTGGTCTGTTATATTTCCTAAAGAAGGGCTCGCTCCAGTAAATATAAATACTTTAGTTACATTTAATTTTTTCAATGCATACAATGTACTTTCAGGCAATACACCATTTGGTACGATTAATATTGGCACATTATTTTCTTCAGCATATTGAACGGCATTAGTAACTAGGGGTAATTTATCAGGACTTACATATTCATTTACCAAATCTCTTGTAATTAATACTGCACTATTTGAACTATTCCAGAAATATAATGCTACGTATGCAGAAGTATCATATCTTCTTGTTCCCCATATCCATAAATAACTTATATTTGATTGATTCAAATTTTGTAATAATAAATTTGATATTACTGCAGGTCCTCCTATTATTATCACATTTGTTACATTATTATTTATTAACATTTGTACTGTATTACTAATATTTATAGGATCTTGATATACTGTATATACTGGTAACTTGTATATATGTCCTACTACACTCGCTACTAAATAGTCTGCATATGTTATATTCGTAACTAAAAGTGCTGTAACCATAAATATAAATTAATAATAAAGAATTTAAATATTATTTAATATTTTTTCATAAACTTCTCTTTCATTATTAAATGTAAATCCTGCGGCATACCTATGACCACCACCATTAAGTAATTTTGCTATTTCATCTACTTCTTTATTATTTAATGTCCTTATTTCTCCTCTTTTAGATTTCTCATATAATGTTATTACAAAATCTGGATTATCTCTTATTTTTTCTTTTATATATTCTAAAATATAGTTTGATGGTATGTTTTTATCTAATTTTATTATATAAATTTTATATTTTTTATCTATTACTGTTATATTTTTATCCAAATTTCTATATATTTCATTTAATTCTTTTCTAAATCTTTTTATGATATTATGATCGATTATTTCTTTAATATCTTTACTCAACAAATTTTTTGCTATAGATATAAAATATAAATCATATGATTTTGGATAAAAATATCTTATTGATACTATGTAATCTACGAAATCCTTCTCTATGTCATTCTTTATTTCTCCAGAATCTATATCATCAACAATATCTAAATATTTAAATTCAACATTTAGGTATTCTGACAAAACTCTGGCAGCAGATTTATAATTTTTTATATAAACGTGTACCCTGGATGTAAGCTCATTAAAATTTTTTTCATGATGATCTATCCAATAAACTTTTCTAAAATATGAAGATAAATATATAGCTTCCTGATTTGTTGCAATGTCTGTAATATATAATTCTTCTCCTTTATCATTGTTTTCTATTACCTTTATTAATGTATTATTTATTAATCTTGGACTTGAAAAATAAACTTTAAATTTATCACCAAATTTTTTATATAATATTGATAGACATGCTATTCCATCTATATCCCAATGAGTGATTGCAATCACTTTTTATATTCTTCTTCAAATATCTTTTTAATTCTTTCAGCTTTCTTTTCCCCAACAATATTTTCTAAGTCTGTTTTATTTGCTAAGAAAATATTCTTTAATGATTTAAATCTTTCTAATAATTTTAGTGCAAGATTTTCTCCAATACCTGGTATTGTTTTTAATATTTCTAATTTAACCTCATCAAGGTCTTCATAATTTTTTGTCCTTTCAGGTATGTTTGGAAATTTATTATAATTCTTTGCCAATAAATATAAATAATTTGCTGTTTCTAAAAAGTCTGAAGTTCTTATAATTGGTATTTTATATTCTAAAATTATCTTTAGTATTAACGTTCTTATGTAACTTATTGAAACGTTTGCATCTATTCCAAAGCTATCTTCTGTCCCTTCTAATATTAATATAGATTTTTTATCTTTTAATTTTTCTAATTGATTATATAATCTTCCATCTAATATAGAATTAATGAAGTCCAATATATTTTTTCTTTCAATTATTAAATCCCCAATTATATAATCTCCAACATCCAAATTTTCCAATTTTATTAAAATATCTGTATTTGCCAAAGTTTGTACTACCCCAGATTCTTTTTCTTTATAGTCCACAACAATCATAGGAACATTAGATTTTGTATTAATAACATTTGATGAATTATCCTTTTCTTGAGAGGTCTGGCTACCTGTAATATACTTAAATATTCCTCCAGATTTTTCAACACTTTCAGCCATCATTTTATTATTTATAGTATTTTCTTCTATATTATTATTTATTTTTAGATATTTTTTTATTCTTTTAATTATATATAACATCTTTTTTTCCTTCTTTATTGAAACCCAATAAAATCTTTCATCCATTGTATTTTTTGTAACTAATATTATTACTTCCCCTATTTCCCCCCTACCAGTTCTACCCCTTCTTTGTATATATCTAATTTCAGATGGTACAGGTTCATAGAATATTACAATATCAACCTTTGGAATATCAATACCTTCTTCACCAACAGATGTTGATAATAATACATTGAATTTGCCCTCTGAAAAATCTTTCAATAATTTTATCTGTTCACTTCTACTCATTTCCTTTTTTCCAACAAACTTTTCAGCTTTTATATTGTTTTTATCGCAATATTCCTTTATTCTATCTAGAGTTTTTCTTATTTGTGCAAATACAATTATTTTCTTATCTTTATTTTCTTTTAATATTTCTATTAGTTTTAATAATTTTGGATGTTCAATATTTTTGTTAATATATTCTTTTGCCAGATATATAGCCTTTTTTATTCTTATATCACTTAAAACTTCATAATCAGCCCTACTTTTTCTTATATTATTCTCAATATCATTAAAATAATTTATAAAAGTATATAGAGTTTGTGTTTCTAGAACTTCTAGGGCATGATATATTTTTAATGTTTCGGATAATAACTCTATGATCTCTCTTAATCTATAATCTCTTCCTCTAATTTCTAAATTCTTTCTAATTTCTTCTATCCATTTTAGTATATCCTTTTTACCTTTACTAATATCAATTGATGGGTCCAATTCTTTTATTTTTGACAATCTTAAATCTATAGCTTTTATTATTAGATCTTTGATGTTATTTAATTCATTATTTAATTCTACATCTACTCTTTTGATTTCAATACCAGTCATATATTTTTTAATATCCTTTTCTTCTCCAGTTCTTATTTCAATGTTCTTTATATATAGATTATTTATTACCTCTTCTATTCTTTCGATATTCCAACCAGGAGAAGCTGTTAATCCAATTATCCTATAATCTTTTGCTTGTTCTACAAACTTTTTTGCAATAAATGTGTATGAATATTTTTTAACTGCCCTATGTGCTTCATCAAATATTATTGTCGAGGCATCATAAAATGTAATCCTTCCGCTTATTAAATCATTTTGTAATGTCTGTGGTGTCACAAAAATTATTTTCCCCTGTTTATACAAATAATTTCTTCTCTCTTGATGAATATCACCAGTAATTACAATACTTTTATCCTTTAGATCTGGAAAAATTTTTATAAAATTATTATAATGCTGGTTTACTAATGGTTTTGTTGGGGCTAAAAAATATATTTTTTTATCTGGAAATAATTTTAATCTTTCAATAATAAGAAAAAAGGCAATAATTGTCTTTCCGGTACCTGTTGGTAATATAACAAGCGTATTTTCTCTTAAACATGATTCTAATATGTTTTTTTGATATTCTCTTAATTCTATAGAAGACATAATATAAAAATATTAAAAAGATTTTTATTTATTTATAAATTCTGTAATTTTTCTTTGCATATAGTTTTCACTAAATATATTGAAATAATCTTTGTATTTTTCAATTATGTTCTTATCTATATCTCCTATAATTATTATATTTATCTTTCCCTTTTTTCTATATTTTTCTTTATATTTTTTTAATGCTTCAAATATAGATTCAAGATCATTTATATCTTTTGCATAATTTTTTATATACCAAATTAAATTATCATTACCTTCCAAAGATATATTCTTAGTTATTTTTATTATTAAACTATATCTCATAATATATTTATATTTTTGGATAGTATAAAGTTTTTATTCCATAATCTGTAAAATGCGTTCTACAACCATTATTTATTTCTAATATTTTTTCTATTTTTGGTAAATTATTTTTATAGAAAGAGGAAATTTTTCTTATGTCATAATAATACCATAAATTTATTTTTGAGTCACAATTTATTATTCTATCGATTATTTTTCTTTCATCCTTATCCAGATTTAATAAACTAATATTATTATTAATATCATTTAATAGATCTTCATCATATAATTTTCCAATATATATAGGTCCCAATTTAATTAAATGATTATTGCACACTTTGCATTTTCCATTTTCTAAAGATTTATATCCACAATTTCTACAATAATATATTTCTTTTATATTTTCTATTAAATAATTTATATCTTTACTCTTAGTACTTTTTTTAACAAATATTCTATAATGATGATTATAATAATATGAAAAAATTGGAATTAATGCGATATCATATTTTAATCCTTCAATAATTATATATTTTGCTAAATTTCTCAATCCAAACTCTAAATAAAAATCTGTTTTTATTCCTATTGTATTATATTTCTTAAAACAAGATTTTGGTTTTGATCCTGATAATGAGGAAATATCTGTTGCTGTAATTCCAGCAATCCCATTATTTTTTAATGCTTTTGGTAATAATTCTACAAAACCTATTGGAGAACCAAATGGATCTATATCAATATAATCAAATTTATATTTTAATAATAGTTCTCTACAATCTTTATTTAATATAATTATTCTTTCGTCATTTTCTAAATTATTAATCTTTAAATTTTCTTTTATATTTTCTATAGCTTCTTTTTTTATATCATTTATATATATTTTATTTACAACTTCTGGTATTTCTTTTAATATTCTTATAGATCTAATACCGGTAGCAGCCATACAATCTAAAATATCAAAACCTTTCTTTATTATATTATAATAAGATTTTAATGTCATTATTGTGAAATCTCTATTTATTTTCATTAAAGGGTTATAAAATACAGGTAATTTTGATGATAATTTCTTTAAAAAATTCGGATTATAATTTATTATTGCTTTTCCCTCATTCATCAACATCTACAAATATTTTATCTTCTTTTTTAATTATTTTTAATTTATATTTTGTTGGTGGTTTCTTAATCCCTCTAGACCAAATGTAATTGTTTAATCTTACAGATAATAAAACATTTTTTGATTTATATCTTTTCATTATAATTTCTCTTATTACTTTTGCCGCCTTTTTTGCTCTTCTCCTTAATGGTGTTCTTAATATCCACTTCCTTATATTTATTTTTATATGAAATTCTTGTATATTTTCTTTCTTTTCAACATTTTCTTGAGTTTGTTGAACTTGTTGATTTTGTTGAACATTTTCTGTTTGTACTAATTGAGTTTCTTCAGGCATTATGATATTTGAATAACAAAATTTTATAAAGTTTGATTTTTATTTTTCCTACAATTTTCTATGTTCTCTTTTGCAATTCTTAGCATACCCATTAATAAAGAATATTCTCTTTTTGTAATTAATGCTTTTCCAATCAGATTTCTTAGTCCTCTATATATGAAAGGTTTTCTATAATCTTGGGAAGGTAATACATCTACAAAATCTTTGAACATTTTATATAAATATTTTCTTTCTTGATTATTTATCAATTTAAATACTTTTCTTATTGGATTACTTTGTGAAATAAATAGTTCATATAATATTATTGCTGCTGAATGGGTTATATTCATTATTGGATATTCTTCACATGCGGGAATTGTAATTATTCCATCAAATTTATCCAATTCTTCATTACTAAAGCCCTTAGATTCCCTTCCAAAAAATATACCGATCTTACCATCATACTTATATATAGAATTTGCAAATTCCCTAGGAGTTAATGGATTTCTTAATACTTCATTTCCGATCTTTGAAGAAACCCCCGTTGTACCATAATTTATATCAAATAAATCAATTACTTCATCTAAATTATTATATATTTTCATATTTTTTATTATTTCCCATCCTTTTTCTCTAGCAACAATCTTTACTTTATCTCCATAAGGATTTACTTTAGGATTTACTAATATTAGATTTTTAAAATTAAAATTTGCCATTACTCTTGCTAATGCACCTATATTATCTTCAGATTCTGGTTCTACGAATACGATATAAAAATCAATCATGGTTCCAATCTATTTGGATCCCTTGGTATTAATACTACTTCTTTTACATTTTCAACATTTAATAATTGTTTTATATATCTTGCAATACCAAACCCAAATCCACCCATTGTTGGAGCACCATATTTAAAGAATTCTAAGTAATATTTAAAATTATCGGGATTTAATCCTTTTTCTTTTATTTGTTCTAATAATATTTTATATCTATGTTCTCTTTGGGAACCTGTAGAAATTTCCAAACCTTTATATAATAGATCAAAGCTTTTTGTTGTTATTGTTCCATTTTTCATTGGTTCTCCTTTCATATGATAAAATGGTCTTGCAGTCCAGGGCCAATCAATTATAAATACAAATTCATTATCATATGTTTTTTTAACATAATCTCCCAAAATTTTTTCTCCTTCTGATGTTATATCGCCATTTTCTTTTATATTATTTTTTCCGACAATTTCATACACTTCTTCCATCTTTATTTTTGGAATATTCCCTGGAACAAATATATCTACATTATAATATTTTTTAATTTCATCTTCAAAATTTTCTTTTATTTTTTTATTTGTGTATTTTATAATTTCTTCTAAAACTTTCATTACATCATAATGTGAACTTATATATCCAATTTCTATATCGAAAGATGTAAATTCAGTTAAATGTCTTGATGTAAAGGAAGGTTCTGCTCTAAAAGCTGGTGCAATTTCAAATACTCTTTCAAAACCAGAACATATTGCCATTTGTTTATAGAATTGTGGTGATTGTGCTAAATATGCTTTTTTATCAAAATATTTTAATTCAAAAACTTCTGCTCCCCCTTCAGATGCTGTACTTATTATTTTTGGGGAGAATATTTCAATAAAATTATTATTATATAAGTATTCTCTAATGTATTTTACTGCATATGATGTTAGCTTAATTACTAAACTTCTCTTTGGATCTCTAAGATCAATCCATCTATAATTTGTCCTTTTTTCAAAATATGAATTTTCATCTATAGGCAATCTATCTGCTGGTTCGCTAATTAAATAAATTTCTTCAGCAAGAACTTCCTTATATTTTTTTGCAATTCCTTTTATGTATTTTCCCTTAACTACTATAAATGTATGTAAAGAAAATTCTTTAACAAATTCTATATCATTAAATATTTCTTTTTTTATTGTTATTTGAACATCTCCAGTCTGATCTCTTAATATAATAAACGATATATTTCCAATATTTTTTATATTTACTATCCATCCAGCCAGTATAACTTCTCTATCATATTCAATCTTTTCAAGGTCTTTTATATTTATTCTATTTTTCAATAGTTCAAAACCTTTGTTATAATTATATATATCCATAGAAATTTAGTATAAACAATTACTTTAAATTTTTCATTTTTATATCAATCATTGCATGTAATTCTTTATATATTATTGTCAATTTTTCTTCATAACTTATATTTTTTCTTAGATCATATACTGATAAAAAGGGAAGATCTTTATTTTCCATATTTTTTAATTTATTTAAAAATAAATCATATATTTCATTAAAATTATCATTAACAATTTTTTCTATTTCAATTCTCAATTTATCATATTCTTCAAATATATTAAAGAATTTTTTAGTATAATAATCTACTACAAATATTGGCTTTTCAAATGAATATAATATTATTGCATCACACGTTTCTTTTCCAATTCCCTTTATTTTTAATAATTCCCCCCTCATTTTACTTATTTCTAATTTAGAAAAATTATCAATATTTCCATAATTTTCTAATATATAATTAGATAAAGATTTTAATGTTTCTAGTTTTCTTAATCTAAATGGAACTTTTATATCATTAATAGACAAATTATTTATATTTTCTAATTTAAAGATAAAATTTTTTGATTTTAAATATTCTATATTTTTCTCTACTAAATTCCATTTTGTATTTTGTGTCAATATAGCCCCCATAATTACTTCTACCCTCCAATCCCCTTCATTTTTATTATGATAATTTATATCTACGGGCCACCAAATTTGGAAATTCGTTTCTTTAATTAAATTTATAATGGATTCGTACATAGATGTATAATGATATTAGTAGATAAAAAAATTAAAGAATATATAAGGAATGGAAAAATAAAGGTTGAGCCATTCGATGAGAATATGATAGGTCCAGCATCATTGGATATAAGATTAGGACATAAGTTTAGAGTATTTAAAACATTAGAAAAAGAAGTTATAGATGTAAAAGATTATTATGATGATGTATATACAAGGGTGGAGACTAAAGAATATATAATACATATAGGAAAATATTCAGATCTATATATATTAAAAAATGATAATGTTCCAATAATAATTCATCCAGGGGAATTTATTTTAGCATCAGTATATGAATATATAGAATTGCCAGATAATATTGTAGGACAAATACATGGTAGATCTTCAATTGGGAGACTTGGTTTAATAGTGCATACTTCTGCCGGTTATATTGATCCTGGATATAGGGGATATTTAACATTAGAAATTATTAATGTAAATAGAGTTCCAATTAAGATATATCCAAAAACAAAGATTGCTCAAATCGTTTTTATTGAAACAGAATCTTCAGAGGTACCATATGATAAAAGAAAAGGATCTAAATATTTAAATGAAGAAGGTGCTACAGGATCTTTAATATCAAAAGACTTTAATAATAATTTTTAAATATTTTTTATAAGTTATGAAAAAATGGTAAAAAGGACCGGACCTACTAATATTTATCTAAGAAAGTTAATAATTTTGTTAAAAAAGGAAGGAAAGAAAAATAATAGTAAGCTTTGGTTATATGTGGCGGAGCTTTTAAGTAGACCAACAAGAAAAAGAGTTGAAGTAAATTTATCTAAACTAGATAAATATACAAAGGATGGAGATACTGTTATAATTCCCGGAAAATTACTTGGTTATGGTATGGTAAATAAGAAAATCACGGTTGCTGCATGGAGATATTCATTAAATGCAAAAGAAAAGTTGGAAAAATCTGGTATTAAAATATTGACAATAGAGGATCTATTAAGGGCAAATCCAAAAGGTTCAAATATAAAAATAATAATATGATAGCAATAGGAAGAAAATATATAGATGCAACAGATTCTGTTTTGGGAAGATTTGCATCAAAAGTTGCTAAATATTTATTAGAAGGATATGAAGTATATATATTTAATGCTGAGAAGGTTGTTTTGGTTGGAAAATGGAATAACCTGGTTAAACATTGGAATCATAAAGTAAATGAAAGGGGAGATTGGATAAAGGGTCCATTTTATCCAAAAAGGCCAGATAAAATATTAAGAAGGGTAATATGGGGAATGTTACCAAGAAATTATAGAGGAAGACAAGCTTTAAAAAGAGTAAAAGTATTCTTGGGATTACCAGAAGAATTTAAAGATGTAAAATTGGAAAAGATAGAAGATTCATTAATTCAGAATAGATTAAAGATTGGGACAATAAGAGAATATCATTACTTAGGGGATATATCAAGGCAAATTGGTGGAAAATTTTAAAAATTTAGTATATAAATCTATATAACATGACAATAATAGTTACGGCAAAAAGAAAAACAGCAATTGCAAGAGCATATATAAAGGAAGGTAATGGTAAAGTTACAATAAATTCTATTCCATTACAAGTATATGAACCATTTTTAGCAAGATTAAGAATAAGTGAACCATTAATATTGGCTGGAGAAGATTATATTTCGAAAGTAAATATAAAGATTAAAGTAAAAGGTGGTGGTTATATGGGAAAAGCTGAAGCAGCTAGGATAGCTATTGCAAAAGGTCTGGTAAAATACTTTGATGATGATAAATTGAAATTATTATATTTACAATATGATCCATATATGTTAAAATCAGATCCAAGGAGAAAAGAACAAAGAAAATCTCCTACTTCAAAAGCAAGAAAACACTATACAACAGCTTATAGATAAATTTATTCAACTTTTTCTACCTCTATTTTGTTTTGAGTTTCTATATTGGGTGTTTCTTTACTACTTTTTTCTTCTTTTTCTGTTGAAGATTTTACAGAATATACAGCTTTTGATATTATCCAAATTTGCCCCATTGCTTTAATTAATTGGTGTGGAACAATCAATCCTTTAATTCCTCTTCTAGATAAATCAGGATCTAATACTTTTATTTTCCATCCATATATTTTATTATCACTTATTATTGCATCTTCAACCTCTCCCAAGAAGTATCCATCCTCTGTGTATACCTTTGATCTTGTGGTTTCAGATATCTTTCTAACATTCAATGCCATAAAATAAAATAAATATATTGAATAATTTAAATTTTTTCATAATTTAGGTTTAAAAGGTGAAATGATATTATGGAATTATGGCATCTGAAGATAATCAAAATAACCGAAAAGAATTAAAATTAAAAGTTGCAGAAGCGATTCAAAACGATTTATATAGAGGAATTGTTAGAATTGATGCTGAAGCTATGAAAGAACTTGGAATAAGAATTGGGGATATTGTTGAAATTGAAGGAAAGAAAAAAACAGTTGCAATTGCCCAATTATTGCCTCCACAGGATTATGGTCTTGGAATAATCAGAATGGATGGTATTATAAGAAAAAATGCAAATGCTACATTGGGTGGATATGTTACTGTAAGGAAAGCAATTGTAAAAGAAGCACAGAAAGTTGTATTAGCTCCAGCAGCAAAGGGGGTTATATACCAATTTAATACTAGTTATATAAATTATATAAGGAGATTATTAGAAGGAAGACCAGTTGTAAAAGGAGATAATATTGTTATATTTACTGGATATAGAAGGAAGTTTGATTTATTGGATGAAGAATTTGGATTTTCAATATTTTCAGATCTTTTTCCCGCTTTGGGATTTTCAAATGAGCTTAGGTTTAATGTTGTAAATGTAGTTCCAAAGGGTGCAGTAGTTATAACTGAAAATACAGAAATAGAAATATTACCACATGCTGTAGAAACAAAAGGAGAAATACCAGAAGTTACTTATGAAGACATAGGTGATATGGAAGAAGTTGTGCAAAAGGTTAGAGAACTTGTAGAATTACCATTAAAATATCCAGAATTGTTTGAAAAACTTGGTATTGAACCCCCAAAGGGTATATTATTATACGGTCCCCCCGGTACAGGTAAAACATTACTAGCAAAAGCAGTTGCAAATGAAAGTGGGGCATATTTTATTGCAATAAATGGTCCTGAAATAGTATCAAAATATGTTGGAGAATCTGAAAAAAGATTAAGAGATATATTTGAAGAGGCAAATAAGAATGCGCCTTCAATAATATTTATAGATGAAATTGACGCAATAGTTCCAAAGAGAGATGAAGCAATTGGGGAAGTTGAAAGAAGATTAGTAGCTCAATTATTAACATTGATGGATGGGTTAAAGTCAAGAGGTAAAGTAATTGTAATTGCAGCAACAAATAGACCAGAGGCTATAGATCCTGCATTGAGAAGACCGGGAAGATTTGATAGAGAAATAGAAGTTCCAGTACCAAACGAACAAGGTAGATATCAAATATTAAAGGTGCATACAAGAAACGTTCCATTGGGTAAAAAGGAAGGTGATAAATATGTATTATTATCTGAGGAAGAAAAAGACAAATTAATTAAAAAACTAGCTTCAATTACGTATGGTTATGTAGGTGCAGATCTTGCTGCTTTAGTAAAAGAAGCCGCAATGAATGTTATAAGAAGAATATTGCCAGAAATTGAAAGGTATGAAGGTAAGATACCGCAAGAAATTTTAGATCAGATGGTTGTTACTGAAGAAGATTTTATGAATGCATTAAAAGTTGTACCTCCATCTGCAATGAGGGAAGTATTAGTAGAAGTACCAAAAGTAAGATGGGAAGATGTTGGTGGATTAGATGGAGTAAAATTAGAATTAAAAGAAGCTGTTGAATGGCCAATAAAAAATAAGAAAATATATGAAAAACTTGGTATAGAACCACCAAAGGGTATATTATTATACGGTCCCCCCGGTACAGGTAAAACATTACTAGCAAAAGCAGTTGCAACAGAAATAGGAGCAAACTTTATTGCAATAAAAGGTCCTGAAATATTTAGTAAATGGTTTGGGGAAAGTGAAAAAATGATTAGAGAAATATTTAGGAAAGCGAAACAAGTAGCCCCCGCAGTAATATTCTTTGATGAAATTGATGCAATAGCACCAAGAAGGGGTTCTAGTGTAGGTACAAATGTTTATGATAGTATTGTGAACCAATTGTTAGCAGAGATGGATGGTATAACTACTAGAGGAGATGTAATTGTAATTGCAGCAACAAATAGGCCAGATATAATCGATCCAGCATTATTAAGACCAGGAAGATTTGATAGAATAATATATATACCACCTCCAGATTATAAGGCAAGGTTAGAAATATTAAAAATAAAGACAAGAAATATGCCATTAGCTCCAGATGTTAATTTAGAAGAAATTGCAAGAATTACAGAAGGATATAGCGGTGCTGATTTAGAATTACTTGTAAAAGAAGCTGCAATAAATAGAATAAGATTACTATATGAATCAAAAAGAAAACAAGGATTAAAAGAAGAGGAAGCACTAAAAGAATTAGAAAAAGAAGATATAAAAATTACTATGAGTGATTTTAAGTCTGCATTAGAAAAAGTAAAACCATCAATAACAAAAGAAATGGAGAATTATTACAAAGTGTTTGCAGAAACATTTAGAAAAGGAATGATAGGAAAGGATAACAAGTATTATGGATAATTTTTCAAGGTATATTTCTCAAATAAAATTTTTTGGATTTGAAAAAAACAAAAGAATACAAGAAACATCCGTTGCGATTATTGGTCTGGGTGGTTTAGGTTCTTGGCTATCAGAATTTTTAGTGAGAATTGGTGTAAAAAATTTGGCAATTGTAGATTTTGATATTGTAGAAGAAAAAAATCTAAATAGGCAGAATTTTACAATTAGTGATATTGGTAAATTAAAGATAGATTCTATTGAAAAGAGATTAAAAGAAATAGATAATAATGTAAATATAGAGAAATATAGAGAAATAAATAATAAAATATTTAACAGAGATATAATATTTGATTGTACTGACAACATTAAATCAAAATATTTAATAAACGAGTTATCTGTATATTACAATAAACCATATATATTTGCTTCAGTTGTTATGGATCAAGGATTTGTTGGTTTAATAAATCCTAAGCAATTTTGTTTGTATGATATATATAAAGGTAAGGAAAATGTGTTAACATGTGATATTACTGGTGTAAACTTTTCATCAGTAATCTTTGCGGTTTCTTTAATGTTAAAATTATTTATAAATTATGTATTTGGAAATAGAGATGGAATATTATATCATTTTAATATAAGAGATAAATTCTATTTAGAAGAGATAAAAGTTAAAAGCGATAACTGCAAAATATGTAAAAGAAAAGAATTTGAATTAATATGGAACTATATGAAATAATAAATGAGATAAAAAATAAGAAAGAATTGAGAAATATATCTGATAGAGTAGTTGAAAATATATTGAAAAGAGAATTAAGAAAAAGACAACATCTATATGAAAGATTATCTTTAATAAAAAATATAAAGCAATTGAAAAATGATGAAGAATTTTATTTATTGTTTAAAGAAGTAAGGAGAATTTTACATGAATTATATGGTCTATATACTCCAAAAGAAGATAAAGAAATAGATAGGATATTGTTTAATAATGAAATGACATTGGAACAAAAAATAATAGAACTATTAATGTTAACAAGGTCTACTGCTGAAAGAATAAATTTCTATAAAGAAATATACAAGAATATATTTATTGAAAAACCTTTGGAAATATTAGATTTAGCATCGGGATTGAATCCAATATCAATTTATTTCTCAGATCAAAAACCCAAAAAATATTATTATGTAGATATATCTGAAAAAATATTAGATATAAATTATCAAATATTAAAAGAATTAAATATTGAAAATGAAGGATGGTTAATTGATTTATTGGATCCAGATGATAGAATATTCAGACATTATCAATATATATTCTTTTGGAAGATATTTCCAATATTGGAAAAATATGATTTTTATGCACCAAGAAATTTATTATCTAAGCTAGATTTTGATTATTTGATAATATCTTTTCCTCAAAAAAGCATTGGAAAAAAGAGAAATCTTGGTTTAGCTTGGAGATATAAAATTAAGAGATTTGTAACATATAAATTAAAATATAAAGTAATTAAAGAATTCGACATTCCATATGAATATTTTATTATTGTGGGGAAATAATATTTTTCAATTTTAGTAAATCTTCTTTATTATATTTTTTTAATTTATTATTTGAAAATATCCATAATTCAATATCAACATTATTAGAATCTTTATATTTTTCTGCTAAATGATATAATTCATATAAATCAATATAATTAATGTTATTTATATCGATATCTCTTTTATTCTTTTTAACTTGAATTAACCTTACTTTTCCTTCTTTATTTATTGCAATTATATCTATAGCAGAATGGGAACCAGGAGTTCTCCATGCATCATATCCTTCTTTTTCTAGCATCTTTTTTACTTTTTGCTCATAATAATAACCAATTTTATATTTACTTCCCATTTCAAATATAGAAATTTAAACAATTAAAAATATTGTTTTAAATATATTTCTATGGATATAAATGATTATTTTGCAGAAATTAAGAAAAAGACATTAGAGGCCTATGAAATTGCAAAAAAAGCAAGATCTTTATCTTTAGATCCTGTTAATGATGTTGAAATACCAATTTCTGAAGATATGGCCGAGAGAGTAGTTAATTTATTATCAACTATTGATCCTATTATAAAAGAAATAAATTTACCAGAAAAAATTAGAGAAATAGAAAAAACATATAAACCACTTTCATTTTCTACAATATTAAAAATATCAGAGTATGTAGCAGAACAAATATATAATAAAACTAAAGATAAAATTAGAGCTATAGAACTTGGATTAAGGGCAGGTTTTGCATATCATACTTTGGGTGTAGTAGCTGCTCCGACGGAAGGAATTGTAAAAGTAATAGCAAAAAAAAGAATGGATGGAAAAGAATACATTTCTGTATTTTATGCTGGACCAGTAAGATCCGCTGGTGGTACCCCACAGGCATTTTCAGTTGTAATTGCAGATTTTTTAAGAAGGAAATTTGGATATGAAAAATATGATCCTACGGAAGATGAAATCCAAAGATATATAATTGAAATTTATGATTATAAGAGGGCAGCTCATTTACAATATACACCAAAGAATGAAGAAATAGTGTTTGCAGTTAGAAATTTACCAATTGAAATAAATGGAGAACCTACAGAAAAAATAGAAGTTTCTGCATATAAAGATTTGCCAAGAGTTGAAACAAATTATATAAGAGGAGGGGCTGTTCTCGTTCTTGCTGAAGGTATATGTCAAAAGGCTAAAAAAATATGGAAAGAATTATCAAAAATTGCAAAAGATTTTAATTTAGAAGAATGGTCTTGGTTAGATGAATTAAAAAAATTGCAAGAAAAATTACATGGAGGATCTTCTGATTCCTCTGAAATAGTAAAACCAAATAAAAAATATTTAGAACAATTGACTGCTGGGAGGCCAATATTTTCTTTACCATCTGCTAAGGGTGGATTTAGATTAAGAATGGGAAAATCAAGGACAAACGGACATGAAGCATCTTCCATACATCCAGTTGCAGCAATTTTAACATATAATTTTTTAGCATGGGGGACCCAATTTGCTGTAGAGAGACCTGGAAAAGCTTCTGCAATTACATTTTCAGATACAATTGAACCTCCTGTAGTAAAGTTAAAAGACGGTTCTGTAATAAAGGTAAAAGATGAGAAAAAGGCAAAAGAATTAGTTGAGAAGAATTTAGTAGAAAAAATATTATTTTTAGGAGATATTTTATTTACATATGGAGATTTTTTAGATAATGGACATCCTTTAGTTCCTTTAGGATACTGTGAAGAATGGTGGATATTGGAATTTGAAAAAAATGCGAAAGAAAAAGTAAATGGATTTGAGGTTGTTTTTGATATGTTTAAACCAAGGAAATTATTTGAAATAAAAAATTTAGAAAAATTATCAGAATATTTGGATATCGATAAAAATACTTTAGAAAATTACATCAGAGATCCGCTAAGAAATAAACCAGATTTCATTAATTCATTAAAGATATCTATATTATTAAATGTTCCATTGCATCCGGAATATACATATTTCTGGAAAGATATAAGTTCACAAGACTTTACACATTTATTAAATTATTTAAAAGAAAAGGCAAAAATTTCGTATAAAGAAATTAAAATAAATGATGAAAATTATAAAATTGCCGATAAAATTGAAATTGAATATGATGATAGAATAAAGAATATATTAGAAGAAATATTAATTGAGCATAAATTGGAAAATAATAATATTATAATCGAATATCCAAACTCAGCATCATTATATATACAGTTAGGATATTTTGAAAAAGTTCCAGAATTAAATAATGAAAAAAATGGATATGAACTGGTAAATAAAATATCAAAAGTTATTGTTAGAGATAAGGTTGGTACATATATTGGGGTTAGAATGGGAAGACCCGAAAAAGCGAAAATTAGAGAATTGAGAGGTTCAATAATGGTCCTATTTCCCGTAGGAGAAGAAGGGGGAAGGATGAGAAATCTTTTAGAATCAATGAAATATCAAAAAATTGTTTCAGATTTAAGAACTTATTATTGTCCAAATTGTAAAACATATGTTCCATATAAAAAATGTATATTTTGTAATTCAGAAACAAAATTATTGAAGACAGAAGATGGAAAAGAACATAAAAAATATGCAATACAAATTTCTAAATATGTAGAAGCGGCATTAAAAAATCTTGGATTGGATCCTTCTCAATTGCCAAAAATAATAAAGGGACCAGAAGGTTTAAGTTCAAGAAATAAACAACCAGAAAGATTGGAAAAGGGAATATTAAGGGCAAAATATGGTATATTTGTATTTAGAGATGGAACAGTAAGATTTGATGCCATAGAGGTACCAATTACATACTTTAAACCAAAAGATTTAGTATATACCCCAATAGAAAAATTAAGAGAATTGGGATATACTCAAGATATTTATGGAAATCCATTAGAAAATGAAGACCAGATATTGGAATTAAAACCTCAGGATATTATATTACCAACAATAGGTCCATTAAAGAAAGGTGGTAAACTAAAAAAAGATGGATTTTTAATTTCTTTAATAAATACTGCCAAATTTATTGATGAAGAATTAGAAAGATTATATAAAATGAATAAATATTATAATGTAAAAAGACCGGAAGATTTGTTAGGCCATCTACTAATTGTTTTAGCCCCACATACTTCTGCAGGTACTGTTGGAAGAATAATAGGATTTTCAAGAACTCAGGCATTACTTATGCATCCAATGATGCATGCTGCAATAAGAAGAAATTGTGATGGGGATGAAGGAACAGTATTATTATTATTAGATGCTCTATTAAATTTCTCTAGAGAATATTTACCGGATAAAAGAGGAGGAACTATGGATGCTCCATTAACAATTACAATAAAGGTTAAGGGAATGGAAATAGATGATGAAGTACAAAAGTTTGATACTGTTTGGAATTATCCACTAGAATTGTACGAAGCAGCATTACAATATAAACCTCCAGAATCTGTAAAGATACAAATATTTAAAGAAAGAATTGATACATCAGAAGAATATATAAATTGGGGATTTATGCATGATATAAATTCTATTAGTGAAAATGGGAATAAAGTTTCTGCATATAAATCTTTAGGAGAAATGTTAGAAAAGTTGAATTTTGAATTAAAATTGGCAAAATTATTAAGATCTGTAGATCCAAGTACTGTTGCAAGTTTAGTAATAAATCTACATTTTGCAAGAGATATAAAAGGTAATTTGAGAAAGTTTTCCGAACAAGAATTCAGATGTATAAAATGTAATAAAAGATTTAGAAGGCCACCTTTATCTGGAAAATGCGATAGATGTGGAGGAAGAATTGTAATGACCGTTCATTATGGTAGTGTTGTAAAATATCTAGAACCAAGTTTGTGGCTAGCTGAAAAATTAAAATTAGATGAATATACGAGTTCTAGTTTAAGAGCATTAAGGATGAAAATAGATCAAACATTTGGAAATCAATCTAAGGAAAGGCAAATCAAAGATTTCTTTAATTTGTAATATGTTTATATTATCTGGATTGGGACAAAATAAGGATGAAATACCTTATGGATTAATAGAAGAAATAAAAAGTGCAGATTTAATATTTTTAGAGTACTATACGAATTTTATTGATGAAGAAACAAAAGAATTTTTATTAAATATAAGAAAAGATATAAGGATTGTTGATAGGAATTTTGTAGAATCTGATTTAGAAAAAATAATATTAAATAATAAAAATAAGAAAATAATTCTGATAACATCTGGAAATCCATTATTTGCTACCACCCATATGTATTTTATAGAGCTTTGTAAGAAAAATAATATAGAATTTAAAATAATAAATTCACCATCAATATTTGATGAAATTGGAAAAATAGGTTTATTTTTATATAAGTTTGGAAGAACAGTTTCAATATCTTTTCATGAATCTACAGAATTTTATGACTATATTATAAGAAATTATAAAAATAATTTACATACATTAGTATTATTAGATCTAGATCCGATAAATAATAGATATTTAGATCATAAAGAGGCAATAAAAAGATTATTGGAGATAGATAGTAAAAGAGAAAAAATTTTTAATGAGAATTTTAAGTTAATAGTATGCTCTAACCTAAATAGAAAAAATGAGAAAATATATTATAAAGAGATAAAGGAATTGTTAAATATAAATTTGGATCCTCCAGTATGTATTATAATACCGTCAAATTTAAATAAGATAGAGTTGGAATTTTTATTATGTATGATATCTTAATAGAAAAGATAAGGTATAATTATCTTATACTATTCTTTTTAAGTATAGTAATAATAGTATTTTCTACATTATTGTCACTTAAATCTGGACCTTATGGTGGAATATTGATAATTGCAATATCTTTAGTTCCTTTCGTTCAGATATATAATAAAATAATAGAAAAGGATGAAATGCTATCCGAGAAGATAAAATCAAAGAAAAATATATTTCTAAGATATAGAGAATATTTTACAATATCATTTATAATATTTTTTGCGTCAATAATTGGTTTTTATATAAGTTACTTAATAAATCACAATTTATTTTATCCTCAAATACAAACAATAGAAAGTATTAGAAGAGATATTATTGCTCTAAGTTATGCAAATGCAATACATACAAATAATTTTTTCACATATATATTGTATAATAATATGATGGTATTACTGTTATTTTTTGCATTTTCAATAATATTTGGTGCTGGGGCAATATATTTATTATTGTGGAATGCCTCAATTATTGGAGTGTTCTTAGGTTTAAAAGCATCAGAATATATGTCAAATAATATTATACATAAATTTATTTTAGTTCCAGCTATTAGTTTAATAGAAATATTACCACATGGGATATTAGAATTTTTAGGATATTTTCTAGCAGCATTGGCAGGTAATATTTTATCTATAGCATTTATAAAAAACTTGGACAGAGAAAGTTTAGAAAACATACTTTCAGATTCTTTAACACTGTTTGTTCTAGCAATATTATTCATATTTATAGCAGCAGTAATAGAAGCTTTATAATTTAAATGAGAAAATATTTTACATGTATGAATCATTTGATTATATAAAAGAAGGGATAATATATGGAAAAATAAAAAACATAATGAAAGATAAAGTAACAATAGAAATAGGGGGAAAAGAATATACATTTGATAAACCTGTAGATATAAATAAATTAAATCCAGGCGATTATGTAAGATTTTATATGAAAAATAATAATATAGTTTATATTGAAAAGATAAGTCAAAATCTATATGAGAATATTAAGAAAATTTTAGAAAGTTTAAACGAATAATTCTTTCTTGTTTTTAATTAAAAATACTAGCCAAAAAATAATTAAAAATATTGTTGTAAAAATCTCCCATAAAAAGGTGTGTAAAAAATGAGGGTCCATATCAAACATATAATAAAAATAAAAGACAGACCATAATCTAAATATATTTAGGATATATAATACTGGAGAAAAAATAATAAAATAAAGTATTTTTTTCTTTATATTTAATATTGGTGTAGAAAATATTAGGGCAAATATGCCAAATAATGATTTAAAGCCAGTACATTCCTGATTAATTATAAAACTCATATTTTTTATATATAAAACATTATTTTCTAGTATAAAATCTATGTTTGAATAATATAATATTCTTGATATAAATTCTGAATAACTTATCAAAAAACTATATGGTAAAACAATATAATAGTAGCTAAATAAGTATAGTGGTATTGAATATATTAGCATATTTGCGAGAAATACAGATAAAATTAATTCTTTTCTTAATCTATTATTTCTTTTTGAATAATCTATTAATTTATTGTAATATTTTTTTATTATATATTCAAACATTTTTTACTTTTGCAGCAACCCCTATTTTAAAATCTTTAATCTCCTTTCCTGACAATAAACTTTCTCCTATTGCTAATAAATTATCATTTTTGTCCACTATTAATACAATATCTCTTGGTAATATATTTTCATCTAAATTCTCAACAAATTTATTGAATACGGACTTTCCCTCTCTTATAAATTTTGTTGCTTCATCTTTTACAACAATCCTATATTTTGGGAATTCTAACAATTCTTTTACTATTAGCCCTCCATAAAATGTTAATATAACAAATCCTGTTGTTGGTTCTATAGTTCCAAATAGCTTATCATCTATATATACTCTCCTTATTCTTCCAGTTTTTTTACTTTTTTCTATTTTTATTTTTTCTCCATATTTTTCAATTATCTTATCTCCAACATTATTTCCAAACTGATAATTTAATATTTTTCTAATTGTTGATAATCCCATAATAGTATAATATAAACTTTTGGGCCACCATCTGGGCAATTATACTATTATTGTTATATATAATGACTGTATTATTCCAATCATTAAAGATTATTCCATAGGAATCGTTTGTTGGCACTAAATATATTAATAATGTTTCATTTCTTGGTAAAATATATGTCAAATTTTCGTAATTATTATTCATAGTATATAAAAAAACAAAATCATCATTTATACTATTATTCTCTAAAAAATATTTGCACCCAGAGCTGTTATAGTAGAAAGAACACACATATATAACATTTTTATTATACTTTAATAAATATATCAATATATAAAGAATTTCTGCATTGTAATATCCGCTCAATGTTGGATCAAAAATAAATAACTGATATTTATATTTATTTAATGAATTGTATAAACTTGTATTTGAATATATCGGTATAAATTCTAATTGTGTAATATTATAAGGTCCAGCGATAGTTATATTGTCTCGATTTGTGTATATATATGTCTCATTATCGTTAATATTATTTGCATAATTTATTATTCTAGGTTTGGTAGTTATTAATAATACTAAAATTATAAAAGCCACGACTATAACCAATAAATTAATAATTTTTTCTCTTTTCATATATTAATCTTTTGATAAATATATATAAATTTTCCAATTCTAAAAAATATTAATGAGTACTAATGATGTAGAAGAAAAATTATTGGAGGTTCTTAAACAGAATGCTTATGGATTAACCATTTCTGAACTATCAAGAATCTTAAATATTAATAGAATTACATTATCTAAACATTTAGAAATACTAAAAGAGAGGGGATACTTAAATTATAGGGTTGTCGGAAAAGCAAAAATATGGTATATAAATGAAGATGTAAGCTTTTTAGAGATGATTCATGGAAATACACCAATAATAAAGTTAATTAGAAAAGATAAAAATGAATTCTATAGTATTTCTGATATAAAATTTTTAATAATTCCTTCTGAAATATTTCAGGTTTTATATTTACAAGCTTTAGAAATAAATAATCTAAATTTCATTAGAGATTCTGGAAAAAGATTTGGTATTATAATTTCAACTACATATAAAATGTATTCTGGAATGGAAAGAGTTTTAAATGAAGATTATCTAAAAGAAATAATTAAATTAATTGAGAAATTTGGTTTTGGAAAAGTAGAAGATATATTTATTGATATTAAAACATTAGATTTTTTAATTACATTAAGTTCATCAGTAGAATCTTTAGTATTAAAAGATGTAGAAGATATATTAAAGGAAAAAAATGTAGAAATAAAGGAGTATTTTATGGAAGGATATTTTGAGGGTCTTTTAAGTACTTTATTTGGAATACCCATGATGGCAATAAACAAATCCACATTGTATAAAGATCTAAAAACAGAATTCGTAATAAGAAAGAAATGATTATTTGTATAACAGGGGTACCTGGTGTTGGAAAAAGTACAATAGCAAAGAAATTGGCTGAGCAAATTGGTGCTGTTTTGATTGATATATATGATTTTGCAATTAAGAATAATTTATATGAAGAATATGATGAGGCTGAACAAACATATATAATAGATGAAAATAAATTATTTCAAGAAATTGATAATTATATAAAAAAATTAAATAATAAATACATTATCATAGAGGGAAATTTTGCTCATTTATATGATAAATGTGATCTATATATTGTTATAAAAACCGATCCAAATATATTATATGAAAGGTTATCAAAAGAAAGAAATTATCCATATAATAAAATTTTTACAAATATATGGGCAATGAACCTTGAAGTTATAGAAGATGAGTTAGAAGAAATGAAAAAAGATTACTACGTTTTTTATAACAATAAAGAAAGTGATATTAATAATATAATAATGGAAATAAAAAGATTAATAGAAAATAAGGAAAAAGCAAATTAATAAAAAATTTTTGGTCCAAAATTTATAAGTCTTATATATATAATATATATATGGCAGAGGATAAAAAAGGATTATATCCAATTGTGCTATCTCCAGAAAAATATGTAAGGACAATAGGTAGAGAAGCAATGAGATCAAATATCATGGCGGCTGTATTGGTATCAGAGATATTAAAAACATCTTTGGGTCCAAGAGGAATGGATAAAATGCTAGTAGATGAATTGGGAGATATAACTGTTACAAATGATGGAGCAACAATATTGGATAGAATGCATGTTGAACATCCAGCTGCTAAATTAATAATAGAAATAGCAAAAACACAAGATAAAGAAGTAGGAGATGGTACAAAAAGATCTACAGTTTTAGCCGGCGAATTATTGAAGAGGGCAAATGAATTATTAGATAAAAATATACATTCAACAATTATTATAGAAGGATACAATAAGGCAGCAATAATTGCTGAAGAATTAGTAAATAAATTAGCTCAAAGAGTATCAATGAACGATGAAGATATATTAATTAAGGTTGCTAAGTCTGCATTATCATCAAAAATAGCATCTATATATTCAGATAAGTTGGCAAAAATAATTGTTGATGCTGTTAGGAAAGTAACAGATGTTGTAGAACTACCAAATAGAGAAAAGAAAATAATTGTAGATTTGGATTCATTAAAGATTGAAAAGAAAGTGGGCGGTGGTGTAGAAGAGACATCATTAATTGATGGAATAGTAATAGATAAAGAAAAAATACATGGAGAAATGCCAAAGGTTGTTTCAAATGCAAAGATAGCATTAATTGGTGATGCTATTGAAATTAAAGAAACAGAGACAGATGCTAGGATAAACATATCCTCACCAGAACAATTAGAACAGTTCTTAAATAAGGAAAGGGAGATGTTAAAGAAAATGGTAGAAAAGATAAAGAAAGTAGGAGCAAATGTTGTGTTTGTACAAAAAGGAGTTGATGATTTAGCAGCCTATTATTTGGCAAAATATGGAATATTAGCTGTAAGGAGAGTAAAGAAATCAGATATGGAAAAAATAGCAAAAGCAACTGGTGGAAAAATTGTAAATTCCATTGATGAATTATCAGAAAATGATTTAGGATATGCAGAATTGGTTGAAGAGAGAAAAATTGCAGATGAAAATATGATATTTATAACTGGATGTAAAAATCCAAAAGCTGTTACAATATTAATAAGGGCAGGATCTGAGCATGTTGCGGAGGAGATTGAGAGGTCTATAAATGATGCAATTAAAGATGTTGCAACAGTAATTAAATATGGAAAAGTAATTGCTGGGGGTGGTGCATTAGAAATGGAATTAGCAGAAGGAATAAGAAAAGAAGCTAAGAAAGAATCATCAAAGGTGCAGATGGCAATGTTAGCGTTTGCAGATGCATTAGAAGCAATACCTGCAGCATTGGCAGAAAATGCTGGTATGGATACTATAGAAGCAATGACACAGTTAAGAGCATTGCATGAGCAAGGTAAAAAATGGGCTGGAATAGATGCAATTGAAGGTAAAATTGCAGATATGTGGGAGAAAAATGTAATAGAACCAGCAAACATAACTATACAAGCTATAAAGTCAGCAGTAGAAGCTGCTATAATGATATTAAAGATAGATGACGTTATTGCTGCGGTAGGAAAATCAACAGAAGAAAAGTCATCTAGTAAATCTGAAGAAGAGGGGGAAATTGAAGAATAGTTTTTTAGAAGATTTATAAATATCAAAATTTTTTATTCTTTTATGCCATCCTCAGATTATGAACTTATACCAACAGACCCCCTTGAAAAATTGGTTGAAGAGATAGAAAACCTAAAGAATGATTTAGCTACATTAAAAAGAGAATTAAAAAACAATATTGAAGAAATAAAAAGACAGGTTTCTATACCGTCTGAAACAAATCCAATAGCTAAAAAAGAAGCGCATGCTCAATTGTATTATGCACAATCGAATATAGATACGTCATTTTATAAAGAAATTGTAAATTCATTAATAAAAAGTAATATAGATTTACAGGCAAAGATATCTGAATTAGTGGTTGTTACAAATAATTTATATAAAGAATTAAAGAGTTTATTTGAAATATTTAAAGAAGCCGCTTTATTAAGACCAAAAGAAAAAGAAACACATGAGAATAATGCCGAATTAATAAAGAGGATAGAAAACTTAGAAAAAGCCAACCTAAAAGTAGCAGAATTATTAGATAATCTTAAGAAGCAGATAGAAAGTATAAAAAATAATCAAAGTTCAAGTTATATAAGTTCATCAATACAAAGTTATAACAGAAGGATATAAAAATTGATAAATTTTTTTAATATCTTTATAAAATGAAATTGCAATCACATCTTATCGGTTATTTGTTGTTGGGGGTTATTATAGTTGGTTTATCAATAGGAATATATGAATGGGGTATACCACTAATACAAAAATCTCAGATTAGGTCTACAGTAGATAATATTCAGAATCAACTAACTACACTAGCAGATGCTATATCATCAGTTGTTCAAAGTAGAGGATCTCAGACCATTACATTAACTTTACCAAAAGGGTCTTTAAGTATATATAATAATTTAATTCAATATTCATTTCAAACATCAGTAAATTACTATAATCCATCTATTTCTGTAATTCCAATAAATTATAATATATATATTCCATGTAATGTAAACAATACAGTTTCAGTACCATCATCTGGTTATAATTCTATTCAATTATGTGGCATTCCAAATCTTATAGTAAAAGTAAATTCCTCTAATATAATTATACAAGATATAAATAATAATACCTTAATATTGCCTTTAGCGAGTACTAAAAATGTTATAACCCAATATTTTAATTTTAATATAATTGTTCAGAACAATGTTGTATCATTTATACCCCAAAATAATGTAGGAATAGCTGGTGTATCATATTATCCAAGATGTTTACTTTCAGCAACCCAATTAAGTGGAATTATACAATATCAAATAGAGTGTAGACCAATGTATAATCCCCAAAACGGACAATGTGAATTAATAGTAATAGAACCAGTTGGTCAGACATCAGTTAATACAAATGGAAATACTGTTAATGTAAATCTACAATATAAAAGATTAGAAATAATTAATAATCCAAATTCCACTGTTTGTAAACAATTAGTATATTATTATGTACAAGCTTCTGTTGTATAATGCCGGTAAATACGATAGAAATAGTATTAATAACTTTAATATTGTTTTATATTTCTCAACTGACGATTTTATATTTTAATTACATAACAAATCCATCAAATTATGATAAAGTAGTTTTAAATTATATAGGATCAAATGTTAAGTTTTGTATATATTATTCTTATTTATATAATGCAAATCTCTTTTGCCAACCTTCTCAGAATTATAAGTTTTCAATAAGTGCAATTAATAATGTTGTATATATAACATACAATGAAAAATTTTTATCTATAAATTTAAACAACAATTCTTATTTCCATCCTATCTATGGCCATGGTTTGAATTCTTTCTTTTTACAATATAAGAATTATTCTATAGATTCCATTTTATATATAAGTTAAATTTATATTTTCTCAAATTTTCTTTAAATATATGAGCAACATTTATGATTTTCTTGATGATGTTATAGATGTAGTAAGAAAAAAAATTGAATTAAAAAGAAAATTAAATGAAAAAATTGAAAAAATAAATATTGTAGAAAGTGCACCTAAAGTATATCAACCAATTTATATGCCATTAATTAGTAATAAATATGAAAAAAGAAAGAGGAAAAAGAAAAGAGAAAAGAAAAAAAATTATAATATAAGTTTGGTTAGTATACCATCGGAAAATATAAAAATTACCGAAAAAGATAAACTTAGATTTTTCATAGAATTATATAACAAAAACGAAAATGTAGGTCAATTTAGATATCCACTAACTAGAATGAATATTCTTGGTAGAGAATATATATTTGCATATGCGGATATATCGTGGGATAATGAATATGGAGAACTTGTATATCATGTAATAGAACCAAATATAGATGATAATGATAGGAAGATTATAAATACAATAATTGATGATTTAACTAGAACATCAGAACTTCCCCTTGGAATGGAAAAAAATGAGGAATATATGAGAAATTATATAATAAGACAAGCCTTGAATATAATAAAAGAAAAAGGATATCAAATAGATGCAAATAAATTACCTTATATATTATATTATATAATAAGAGATACAATTGGTTATGGAATAATAGATCCATTAATGAGAGATCCATTAATTGAAGATATATCCTGTACTGGTATAAATTATCCAATATTTATATTCCATAGGAATCCACTAATAGGTGAAATAAAAACAAATCTACAGTTTAATTCTGATGAAGAGTTGGATAATTTTGTAATAAAATTATCTGTAAGAGCTGGTAGAATTGTATCTGTTGCAAATCCTTTATTAGATGCGGCTTTACCCGATGGATCAAGAATTCAAATAACCTTTGGAAAAGATATTTCTAGAAGGGGTTCTTCATTTACAATAAGAAAATTTACAGAAGACCCATTTACACCAGTTGACTTATTACTATATGGAACTGTGGACTTTAATATGTTGGCATATTTATGGACATTAATAGAAGAAGGTAGATCATTATTAATATCCGGAGGAACAGCTACAGGTAAAACATCATTCTTGAATGCAATATCTCTATTTATTAAACCTGAGAAAAAGATAGTTTCAATAGAAGATACTGCGGAGTTAAAGTTACCACATCCAAACTGGTTATCACAAGTTGCAAGACCTGGATATGGTCCAAATAGATATGGTGAAGTTACTATGTTTGATCTATTAAAAGCAGCTTTAAGACAAAGGCCAGATTATATAATTGTAGGTGAAGTGAGAGGAGAAGAAGCTTATATATTATTCCAGGCAATGGCAACAGGTCATGCGGGTTTGGGTACCATACATGCAGAAAGTTTTGAAGCATTAATGGATAGGTTATTATCTCCACCAATTAGCTTACCTCCAGCTTTATTGGAAGTATTGGATGGGGTTGTATTTCTCAAAAGATTGAAATACCAAGGAAAATATGTAAGAAGAGTAGATAAAATATACGAAATACTTGGATTTAATAAAGAAAAGAAAGATGTTGATAGGATAATTTCATTTAAATGGAATCCAAGAGATGATACTTACATAGCGGGTGAAAGTTATGTATTAAATAAAATTGCTGAAATCAGAAACTGGGATAAAAATGATATAGAAACGAACTTTAAATTTAAAATAAGAGTACTAGAATATATGTTAGAAAATAACATAAGAAATTATAGAAAAATTGCAGAAATTATGAGTATGTATTATAATAATCCTGATAAATTGATGAGTTTAGTAGGATTTTAGCTCAATAATTTCTATGGGTCTTTTATTATAGAATTTTATCATATAGGTTTTGTTATATTCTAATTGAATATTCTTTTCTAAATATAGTACATTAAAATTGTCTGTTAATACTATATAATTATTCTCATTTTCTTTTAATAATCTTATATATCTATACGATATATAATTTTGATTTGGGTTTATGTTTTCATCTATTTTTTCAATTAGTTCTATGTTGTTTATGAATATTGATAGAACAAGGTTATTTAGTACTATACCATTTTTTACTTTTATATTGCTATTTTCTTTTAATAAATTTTCTTTTCTTTTCCATTTATGATCCTTAATTATTAACTTAATTAATCCTGTTTCATCTCCAGCCTCCAGAATTATTAAATTATCCTTTTTTATTAGTACTTTGTTTATCTTTAATTTTATCTCTTTTACTTTTAATCCAGGATATAAGTTTTTTACTTTTATATTATATAGATCTTCTAATGTTAATCCTCTTTCTTTTAATATTAATAGAATAGCTGCTTCTTCATCAATTAAATTTTTATATTGTTTTATTTTTTCATTTATTAATTCTTGTAACTTTGTTTTTGATATACCTAAAATAGATGAAATATAATTCTTATCTATCATAAAAAATATTTAGTAATAAAAAATAAATCTTTATTTGAGTTTACAACCAGGTATACCGTTGGGTGGAGTACATCCTTGATTATTTTGTTGGTTTTGATTGTTTTGTTGGCCAGATAAGTATAAACATTGATTTGGACCAAGTCCACATAAGACTTCTGAACCATTATATAAAGTAAATGAAAATTGGAAATTAACACTACATCCTGTAGATACATATTGAGAATTTGCTAACATTTGTAATTGAGAGGATGGATCTGTAGAAGTTCCCATTTGTTGTTGTATTGCTGCTGCATATTGTGAACATTGTGCACTAGTTGTTTGATTAGATGAAGGACCTACCTGGTTGGTACTTGAAACAAATTTTCCAATTCCACTAGTGAATACTAGTACAAGAAATACCAATACAATTATTGCAATAATTGCCAAAATTATAGTATTTATAGGTAAACCTTGAGTTCTTTTTACCATTTTACATATAAATTTTTTTATAAATATAAACTTTTCTATGTATCTATATAATTGTTATGAAGATTTCCTTTGTGTTATTGAGGGTAAATATACATGAATGGGATGATAAAAATAGAATATTAAATGCAATAGATTTATTATTAAAAGATATTGATAGAAAGAAAATAAAAATAAACAATTATAAGGATAAGGGGTTAATAAGTAATATAATTGAAGTATACGAAATAAAAATTAATGATAAAAATAGCATAGATATATTTTTTAGAAATTTAATTTCTTTAGGATTAAGATTTGAAGATATAAAAAGTAATTGTAACTTTGATGAGAACTATAATATATACTTAAGAATCGATAAAGACGAATTGACATTAAACAAAATTATTAAAATACATTATACAGAAGATTCTTTCTTATTAAAAATAAGTTTTGATTATTATAAAAAGGATAAAGAAATAGTTTTAAACTATTTAAATGAGTATTTGGAAAATATAAATAAAAAATTTTTACACAATAATATTTAATGAAGTTTATTCATGTCTCCGACACGCATTTAGGATGTCAAATTCCAGTAGAATACGGTGAGATAAGAAAATATGATTTTTTAAATTCATTTAGACAAGTCATTGATTTTGCAATTAGAGAAAATGTGGATTTTATAATTCATTCTGGAGATTTCTTTGATGATTATTTTAGGATAGATTCAAAATATCTTCTGGAAATATTGGATATATTATTTAAACTAAAAGATCATAAAATACCATTAATATTTATTAAGGGAAATCATGATACAAAGGGGCAAAGACAAAACGTTTTAGAAATATTAAAGAGATTGGGTTTAATATATGAAGCAAATATAAAAGAACCATTTGTATATAAAGATGTGTATATCTATGGAATATCAGAACCTTCAAATTTATCATATGAACAATTAAGAACATATTATAAGAAAAATTTATCAAATTTAAAATTTGAAAATAATGGCTATAATATTTTTATGTTTCATGGAGCAGTAAACATATTTCCAGAAAATATCTTGGAGGGTCATAGTAAAGAACCTAGAATCTTGTCTTTGAATGATTTTCCTAAAGCAGATTATTATGCATTTGGCCACTTTCATAAAAAACATTTAGAAAAGCATGATAATATAATCTTTGCTTTACCAGGCTCTACTGAAAGGACCGAAATATCAAAAGATGAAGAAAATATAAAGAAAGGGTTCTTCTATGTAAAAGACAACGATATAGAATTTAAAGAATTAAATGTTAGGCCAGTATACATTTATGAAGATATAATAAATAATGATGATGGATTAAATAAATTAAAGAGTGATATTTATAATAAATCAAAGGAAACAATCATAAAAATTAAAGTTAGATATAAAAAAGATTATTATATTAATGTAAAAAATCTATTAGAAAATCTAATAGAATCTGGATATTTAATATTGGATGACTCCTATTCTTTAGATGAGGAAATAAAATTAAATAAAGAAATAATTACAATAGATAATATAATAGATAGCTCATTTTTTATAAATGATAAGCAAGAAGTAATAAAAATGTTTAATAATATAAAAGAATTGTTTGAAGAAATGTATTCTGGTAGAAATTCTGATTTGGATAGAATAAGGGAAACAATATTTAAACAACTAATAAAATGAGGATTAATAGAATAAGGTTAGAAAACTTTAAAATACATAAAAATTTAGAGATAAATTTTGATGAAAAAAATATAATAATAGGAGAAAACGGAGTTGGAAAAACATCTATATTTCATGCAATATTATTTGGTTTATTTGGAAAAGATTCTTTATCAAGTATAAATATATCAAATATATCATCTTTAATAAGAACTGGTTCATATAATTTAAACGTAGAATTGGAAATATCTGAAGGAAATATAACATACAAAATAGTTAGATCTTCAAATAATAATGGAGAATCTAAGGCAATATTATATGAAGGAAATAAAATTATAGCTTCTGGACCAGATATTGTTAATAAAAAAATAAAAGAAATATTAAATATAAACAGGGTTGAGAAATTTACGGATGTATTGTACATAAAGCAAGGAGACTTGGGTAGATATATTAGTTTATCTGGAAAAATTGAATTAACAAAATTATTAGAAAAAATATTTGATATAGAGTATTATTCCTTAATATTAAAAATAGTTGAAGGATTGATAAAAGATTTGGAAAAAGAAAAAGAATATAAAGAAAAAGAGAAGAGCTTATTATTAAAGGATATAGAATTATATAGAAATATTTTTGGTGATAAAGATATTGAAAAATTATTGGAAGAAGTTAATAGGTCTCTGGAATTAAAGAAAATAAGAGATAATTTATATAAAGACTATTTAGAGCTAAAAACATTAGAAAATAGTATAGACTATAATTTATTAACTCAGGAAAATTATTTAAATCAAAAATTAAAAGAATATGAAGAAAAAGAAAGAGAATTATATGATAATATATTAAGTCTTGAATCTGAAAGAAAGAATCTTAAATATGAAAATTACTCAAAAGATTTACTAAATAGATCTTTAGAGTATTTAGAGAATAGAAAAAAAGAATTAGAGTATTTGGAAAATATTAATGAAAAAGAGTTAGAATATAAATTGAAAGAACTAAAAGAAATATATTTAAACATAGAAAAATATATAGAATACAAAAATATAGAAAGTGAGATAAAAAATATAGAGAATAAAAAGAAAGAATTGGAAAATAATATTATAATCTTAGAAAATAGGATAAAAGAAGAAGAAGAATATTTAAATATTCTAAATAGAGAAATATCAGAATGTCCGGTATGTAAAAGAGCTTTAGATGAAGATTTACATAAGAAATTATTAAATCAATATAAAGAAAGTTTAGATAAAGATAAAGAAAATTTAGATAAACTTAAAAATGAAAAAAACAATCTAGATAAACTATATCAGGAAATGGAGAATAAATATAAATATTTACTATATATTCAGGGAAAAATTAAAGACAAAATAAATTTATTAGATGTTGAAAATGAAAAGATAAGGATTGAAAAAGAAATTAATGAAATAAATTATAGAATAAATCAAATAAATGAATACAAGATAATAAAGGATACAATAAATTATATAAAGAAAAATGAATTGGATAAAGTAATAGATAATTTGAAAAAAGAATATCAAAATATAAAAAATGAGATAAATAATATTAGATACTCTTTAATGAAAATAGATAATATGAAAAAGAATTTGGAAAAGATAAAAGATATATATAAAAGAAATAATTTAAATTCGATATATGAGTTCGAAAATAAGTTAAATGAACTTGATAAAGAAATAAAGAAATATGAAAATCTAAAACCAGAATTAATAAAAAATTACAAAGAAAAATTAAACATATATAATAATATAAATGAAAAGTTAAAGAATATAAGTAAAAACCTAAATATTTTAAGGTCTTTATATAATGTTTTATTAAAATATATAGAAGTTAATAGGGAAAAATTATCAAAAAATCTGGAAAATGCATTTAAATTCTATTTTAAGAAGTTGTATAGATATCAAGATATTATAGATGTCGGAATAGATATAAAAGAAAGTAAAGTAAAGGACGAAAAGCTATTTTATATTTATGTAATTAAAAATATTGATGGAAAGAGTATTAAGAAATATATTGATGAAGCTGGATTAAGTGGGGGACAAACAAAGATATTAGACTTGGCATTAAGACTTGCAATTGCTTCTATATTAAACCTAAATGTCAATGTATTATTACTAGATGAACCTACAGAATCTTTAGATGAAAATATCAGATTATCTTTAGCCCAATTAATATCTAGTCTAGATGATTATCAAATAATATTATGTACACATGATGATCTATTTAAAGATAATGTTGAAGGAAAAATAATTGAAATTAAAAGGTAATTATTGCATATCCTTGATCAACTAATCTATTCATTTCTTCATATGAAAATATTTTATCTTTATATATTAATTTTTCTTCTGGTATGTTAAATTTTGCCATACATTTTTCACATGCGTATATATTTATGTTTAAATTTTTCATATCCCCCAAATGTTTAGATATAATTAAATTAAATTCTTCATTTTCTTTATTTAAAGCTTTAATTCCTTCTAAAGTAAAACAAATTTTTATATCTTCTGCTCCACTCATTTTTAGTACTTTTGAAAATTCCAAAGCCATTTCTACTGTGTTTTTATCTTCTTTTGTTAATAATATTAAGTACTTTGCCATTAGAATATAACAATGTTATTATTTATAAATGTTTAAGCATTTGTTTCAAATATATTATAATGATATACAAAGTTAGAACATATATACCGGGATTTGATGAGATATTATATGGAGGAATACCTGAAAGAAATGTGGTATTATTAAGTGGAGGACCTGGTACAGGAAAATCAATTTTGGGTAAACAGTTCTTATATAATGGATTAAAAAATAATGAAAATGGTGTATTTGTTGCACTTGAAGAGCATCCAGTAAGTGTTAGAAGGAGTTTTAAGAATTTTGGATGGGATATATCAAAATATGAAGAAGAAGGAAAAATAGCAATTGTAGATGCATTTACTGGTGGAACTGGTACTGCGGCTCAAAGGGAAAGATATTTAGTAAGAGATTTAGATAATATACATGAGCTATTAGATGTAGTAAGGCAAGCAATAAAAGATACAAATGCTAAAAGGGTTGTTATAGATTCTATTTCTACATTATATTTAACAAAACCAGCAATGGCAAGATCTATAGTAATGTTATTAAAAAGATTGATTGCTGGTTTAGGATGTACTGCAATATTTGTTTCACAAATTTCTGTTGGTGAGAGGGGATTTGGTGGACCCGGTGTTGAACATGCGGTAGACGGAATTGTTAAGATGGATCTAGATGAGATAGATGGAAAGTTATATAGATCAATTATTGTGTGGAAAATGAGGGATACAAAACATAGTTTATTGAGACATCCAATGCAAATAAATGAAAATGGGATAAAAATTGAATGGGATAAATATATTAGAATAGGGATTAATAATGTAAAAATAGATAATATATCACAAGAAATGATTGAAGAAATAAATAAAGCTATGAAAGAAGTTGAGAAATATTCTGAATATAAGAAAAGTAATGTTCAGGAATTTGAAGGAGAATGATTAAAGAAGTTAAGTATGTTTTTTTGATTTTCTCCTCTTATTTTTTTAATTGTTATCCAAGATTCTCTAATATAATCTTTTAGTATTTCATAATTTTCCTTTATTGCTTTAATTGTCTTTTCATCAGACGGATATCCAGACCCAAAATCTATATTGGTTTTTTCTTTAATCTTATCAATTTCTTTATCTCTTATAACTTTTGCAATAATTGAAGCAGCAGATACTACAGGATAATTCTTGTCAGCCCTATTTTCTACAATTAGTTCGACATTTATTTTTAAATTATTTTTTATGTATTCCATTACTTTTTTTATATTAACTACTGGAGAATCAATTATTACTTTGTCTGGTTTTATTTCTTCAATTATCTTTATCATATTTTCAAATTCTAAATAATTTAATTTATTTTTATATACATAATAGTCTATTGTTTTTGGACCAATTATTATATACTTATATTTATCTGTTAACCTTATTATTTCATTATATATATCTTCTCTCTGTTTTCTTGTTAATTCTTTAGAATCTTTAACACCCAAGGATTTTAATAGTTCTATTTTTTCTTCTTCAATACAATAGCCAGCAATTACCATTGGTCCTATTACAGGCCCCCTTCCAGCTTCATCAATACCCAATATCAATTTCATTGTGTACTAGATTTTTTCCATACTCTTGGGTATAAACCCCTTTTCATAATAACCCTATCAATATCAACTGCAATACCTTTCTCTGAATTTAAAATTTTTTCAGAATCCATTAATGCAGTTCCATAAGCAACTATTTCTCCCTTTAATGTAAATATTGTTACTAGATCACCTTCTTTTATATTCGAATATAGTTTTGATATTCCCTTTACTGTTAGATTTGCTCCATGTGCAATTGCATCTACTGCAGTATCTAATATCCAGATTTTCTTTGTATGTTCTGCTGCAACTTCTGCTGGTAGAAAAACCTTTCTTATATATTCTTCATTATTTTCATTTCTCCAAAACCATATAGAATCAACGATATCTTGTAAAGTAATTAAAGGATATTTTTCAGAATCTTCCCTTAATTCTCCAACCCTAATTCTTCTTAATTGTTGCATGTGTGCTTTTGTTCCCAAAGCCTTTCCTATATCATCTATTAATTTTCTTATATATACACCAGCTTCTGTTGCAATTTGTAATAGCCAATCTCTACCATCAACTTCTAATACCTTTATGCAATAAACATTTTTTTCTCTAGGAACTTTTTTTACTGCAGATTTTAATGGGGGTTTTTGAATAATTTTTCCTTGAAATTTGTTTAATACTTCATATACTTTATTTTCATCAATATCACTATGTATATGCATCCATGCTATATACTCTTTTCCAGCAGTTAATAATAATTTTAATACTTTTGTTCCTCTTCCAATTCCTACTGGTAATACCCCGGTTACTTTTGGATCTAATGTACCCGCATGTCCTGCTTTTTTATTTAAAATATTTTTTATCCATCCAGAAACTTGGTGTGATGTAGGTCCTTTTGGTTTATCTAAATTAATAATTGAGAAATCAAGCAATTCATTTATTGGTCTTTTCCATGGATTATAACCATATTTTTCATTTGTTTCTTCTTCTCTCTTAATAAGAATCTCATATTTTTCATCTTCATATGGTAATTTACAATATTCTACCATAAAATTTTGTATGATAAAAACTCATATATATACAACTTTGGAATTTTTAAATATTTATTAATAAATTTTTCTATGATTATCATAGTTAGCATATTTATAAATAT
Source organism: Candidatus Nanopusillus sp. (assembly GCA_028276785.1). Lineage (GTDB taxonomy): Archaea > Nanobdellota > Nanobdellia > Nanobdellales > Nanobdellaceae > Nanobdella. The sequence continues at coordinate 49,902 of JAPYVP010000003.1, forward strand.
ATAAAGATTGGATAGCAGTATACATCTAAAATATTAAAGAAAAAGTGAAAAGATAGGATTATTGAGATGTTTGATTAGCCTCTTGTATAGATGATTCTTTATTTTCTTTCTTGTTTATATTTTGGCTTAGTAATTTCTCTTTATTTATATTTGAATAAGGATTATATCCTATTTTATCTTCTTCATCGACCTTAACTAAGTAGCCGGGAGATGATATTACTTTATCACCTATAACAATATGTCTATGTACGATTAATTGTCTTGCCTGTTTTATCGTTTTTGCTAAGCCTTTTCTAAATACAATTGTTTGTAACCTTCTTTCTAATATTTCTTTTACTGTTATGTTTAAAGCTTCACTTATATCAGAAGTTTTGTTTAATAATCCAAGTCTAACTAACTTATTTTTCAATTTTTCTTCTTCTTTTGATACATCTACTCCAGCAGCTTTTTTGGCATTTAAGTATCTAACATAGAATCTTATTTTTCTAGCAATTGTAGAAGCTTTCCATAATTCTCTTTTATTTTTTAGTCCGTATTGTTTTAATAATTGCCTTTCTTCTTCTAATCTATCTTTTTGCCAAGGATGGGTTGGACCTTCCCAGGTTTTTCTATTTCTCCACATTTTACTCTTTATTTTCAGATTTTTGTTGAGCCCTTAATTCTTTATTCTTTATTACACCAACAGTGGAACCTTTTCTATGATGAGATCTTGTTTTTTGTCCTCTAACAGGTAATTTATACATATGTCTGTTTCCTCTCCATGTTTTCAATTCAATTTCTTCTTTTATATCCATTTTTACTTGAATTTCCCAATCAGGTCCTACTAAATGTTTATCCTGACCATCTCTAGGATCCCTTCTTCTATTTAACATCCATGAAGGTATACCATGATTTTGTGGTCTTTTTAGGCAATCTTCTAATTTTTCTAATTCTTCATCTGTTAAAGATCCTAAAGCCTGCCATTTATTTATCTTTAATACACTACATACAGCATTAGCAAATCTCCAATTTACACCAGGTATCTTTCTTAATTCTACAATTATTGGTTTATGTCCATTTAATTCTACCCCTACAATACGTATAACATCTCTTAATGTTCTTCCTTCAGGTATTATTACTTTAAGTGCACCAGGCATTAAAATATTTAGATAAAAAATGTTTAAAAGTATATTATAAATATACATCTATGAAAGTTGGCTATGTTATAAAAGAAGCTACATCAGAATATTTTTATTTTGTTGTTGATCCAAAGGAAAGATATTCTGTGGGTATTGGAAGTATAGTTAAAGTGAGAATTGGTGATTCCTTTTATTTTGGGATAATTGAAGATTTAAAATCAGAGGCAATTGAAGAAGAAAGATTGTTTGATTATGAAGCAATAGAATTATTATATGGACAAATGAAAAAATCTCAATATTTAATAATTGGAAAAGCTATATTTATTGGGGTAATAAAAAATGGAAAAATATTACAAGAAAAACCAAAAACACCGCCAGTTCCCGGAGATGAAGTATTCTTACCAGAAGAGGAGGAGGTAAGTAAAATATATTCATTTGAGGAAAAAGTATTATCAATACCTTTAGGAAAAATAAATTTACAAAATAAAGAATTTATTGTAGATTTAAATATAAAAAATTTAATTATAAGACATACTGGTATATTTGGAATAACAGGTTCTGGAAAAAGTACAACAGTTGCTCACATAATAAGTGAATTATCAAAGAAAAATATACCAATATTGTTATTTGATATTCATAGAGACTATATACTATCATTTGAAAATTCTATAATAATAACATTTAGTAAAAGGGAAAAAGTATTTATTGAAAAATTAATAAGTGAAAGAAATAAGAAAAATGTGATAGTATATAATGCAAAATTACCATTAAAGTATATAAAAGATTATATGGAAAGTTTCTTGGGAATATCTGGAAAACAAGCCCCTCACGTGTATTCCTTATTATATAGAATTTTATCATTAGAAGAGGGGAAAGCACCAAAATTCATGGATAAATTGTTAGAAATGGTAAATAAAAGAGATCCTCCACAAATATTTGAAAAATATAAAAATAGAGAAGATGTAATAAGATCTTTGCAATCAAGATTGTTAAGAATAAAAGATTGGATGTTATTCCCAAAAAATGTAGATGATATGGGTGAAAATGTGGATGAATTATTTAATAAATTATTAGAAGATATTAGAAATTTCAGTATTTCAGATTATAATATAGTTAAAGAAGAAAATGGGGAAGTATATTTAGAAGAATCTAACAAATTTATACCAAAAGTAATTATATTCGATTTATATCCTTTATCAATAGAAGAACAGAGAATATTAATAGATATATTATTAGAAATTGCTTATGAAAAATATAAATCTTGGAAATTTAATAATAAAACAGATATTTTGGGAATTGTAATAGAAGAAGCACACAGATTTGCATCTAAAAATAGCGAAGTATCTTCAAGGATATCTTTAATTGCAAGAGAAGGAAGAAAATTTGGTTTAGGATTAATTTTGGTATCTCAAGTACCTTCTAATATTATTGAAGATATTACATCTCAATTAAATACATTTATTTTATTAAAAATAATTAATCCAAAAGATTTAGAATTCATAAGAAAAACATGTCCATATTTATCTAGGGAATATTTTGAAGCATTAACAAAATTAGAAACTGGTTCATGTTTAGCAGTTGGATTAGCATTAAAGAATCCAGCAATATTAAAGGTAATAAAATCTGTAGAAGTTGGTGGAGCAGAGGAAGATATAGACAATATAATAAGAGAGAGAATATTATATGGAAGTAAAACTAATTCTTAATGGAATAGGAAACAATTTTTTATTTTCTGAGCAAGATATATATAAATTTTTTGACTATTTAATTGATAAATATAAATTAGTAATAAATAATAAAAAGATAATAATATCAGATAAAGAAAAATTTTCATCATTTTTATTTGACACAAATAAATTTACTATTGCATTAAATTATTGGGAGAGAATTGATTATTGCTTTATATATATTTCTTCAAATAATTTTGATCTATCAAATTTAGTCCATGATTTATTAGAATATTTAAAACCCAAATATTTTAAAATTGTATAAAGATCAAAATTATTTATATGCCGCGGTGCCCGAGTGGTCCAA
>JAPYVP010000016.1 GCA_028276785.1 Candidatus Nanopusillus sp.
TGATTTATTTTTTCATTAAAATATATATTTTCAAAGTATTTTGTTAAAATAAATAAGAAATCCTTTGCCTTTATTTTTTCAAAGTTTACATTATCTATAAAATCAATAATTGAAGGATCTCTAACAACCTGATTTAAAAATAATATTAAATCTTCTTTATTTTGTACTTTATAATATAAACCATTGGAAGAAAATATATCCAATAATTTTACAAATCTTTCTTTTGGAATTATGTCTTTTAACATTATTATAGGAAATGGATCTCCACTAAAACTTCCAATAACTCTTATTATAAAACCTTTCACTACTTTAATGTCTAAATCCTTATCGAAAATTAAATTTAAACTTTCAGATAAAACTGTATACATAGTAATTTTTAGTTTATATTTTTCATTTATTAAATAATCTAATATCTCTATTAGAACTCTTATTCTTTCTTCGTCCAAATTTTCTATGTTTTTTCCAATAGTTTCTATTATAAATGTTGTAGATATTTGAAATATTTCTTCATATTTTATTAACATACTTATCAAATCTTCCAAAACTTTTCCACCAAATCTTTCTTTAATTAAATAAATATGAGTTAGGAATTCTTTTGAGATATATAAAATAGTTTTTTCCTTAACTAACCATTGAAAATATTCAATCAACTTATCGTTATTAATCATTTCTTCAATAGCTTTTTCACCTTTTAATTTTATTAGATAATCTATATTTTCATTAACAATTTTTTTCATTTTTTCTATATCTAAATTATCATAAATTTCCAGATATTCGCTTTTTGCTATTTTGCTTAAAAATTCTTCACAATATTTCATAATACTAAAATTAATAATTATTTATTTTAAATTTTAACCTTTTTATTATGTATTTATCAAGAATTTTAAGATAGAAGATTTACAACCAAACCAATAAATAATATTTTATTTGTCTTTAAACCAATATATTATAAGTATAAATAGTTTGTTTATTTATTCTATCATTGAATAACAAGATTATATTTTTGCAAATGATACCTATTAAAAATAAAGAAGAACTAAAGTTTTTCAATAGTTTACATTAATTTTTATAAAAATTTTTATAAATGTATACAAGTAATAAACAATTATGTCTACAGTCATTAGCATTAGGATAAAAAAGGAAATAAAAGAAGAATTAGAAAAGCATGGAATAGATATTAGTCAAGAAGTGAAAAAATTTTTAGAAGAACTTTATATAAAGGTTAAAGCTAAAGAGTATGTAAATAAATGGATTGAAGAATTAAAAGATGTTAAACCTAGTGAAGAAGGCTTCTCTGTAAAATCAATAAGAGAAGATCGTGAGAGTCATTGATTCTTCTTCCTTGGTAAAATTTTTCTCTAAAGAAAAAGGTTGGGAAAAAGTAGCTCAAATAATATCTGAAGGAGTTATAACTCTAGATTTATCAATCAAAGAAGTTGCCAACGCTTTATGGAAAAAGGTTCTTAAAGGGGATTTGAATGAAGACATTGCAATTAAAATACTTTCCGACTTATTAAAACGAGAAGCTATGATAATTGTAAACCAAGACGAATATTTAATAGAGGCGTTTAAAATCGCTAATAAAAATAAAATAACCATTTATGATTCCCTATTTATTGCATTGGCTAAATCAAAGAACCTCGAATTAATAACATCTGATATAAAACAATATGAAATTGCAAAAAATGAAGGAGTAAATACTCTATTAATATAAGAAAACATTTGTATCTTTTACATATATTATTAACAAATTTGCATAAGAGATTAGGATAAATATAAAGAATACTTTCCTTTCATGATCAATAACACGTTAGAAACCTCTTAGATTTATTAGCACTATTAGTTATCAACTAATAACCATAATTTCTAAGATGAAGGATTTACAACTTGGCCAATAAATAATATTTCTTTCGTTCTTAAATCTATTATCATAAATATAAAGGGTCTATTTATTTTTATTACTGGTCCTAAAGATACAGTCCGAGCTACTGTAACAGTTGCTGCAGCAGCTTTAGTTCCTTCTTCATTATTTTCAATATATGTAAACTGCTTAAATAATGAAACATATAAATTCTCATCAGGGCTTTTAGAATATACTATATTTGAAAGATTTGAAGATCCCGGATTAAATATTGTATTTATACCCAAAGATTTAAGATATGGTATCAAATCGTATTTTCCTTCAAAACTAAACTTTGGCATATATAATTTATCTACTACAATTTCGTTTAAATTATTTAGATAATAATATAAATTATCCAATGTAAGATTTGATATTATGTTTGACAGGTCACATAGATTTTCTCCCGAATTATCTAATGTAAGATTCGATATTATATCTGATAAGTTATATAGATTTTCACCTTTTAATCTGATACATGGATTGTCTACAAGATGATATAGATCATAATAAGGATTATATGGAATAATTACAACCATAGCAGTATTATTTCCTTTATAAGGTATTTCTACAACTTCTATATCACCAAAAATTCCATATCTCAATGGAACATCATATGCAACCATTGTTTGTACTTCTATAACATCTTTTGGTGAAATATAAAATTTTTCAGGTCTAGTATCTTCTTTTTTAAATTGCTTTGCCCATTTTCCATAAAAATATATAGCATTTGTTATAATTAATACTGTATTTTCATTGATATCGGATGGTGATATTACATTTTTTATTAAACCATTTGTATTTTGTAATATAAAGTTATTTATAGTTTCTGCAGATTTTACCCTATTATTTACATCTATATTTTCAGTTTCTACTAAGAAATAATCTTTTGCAGTATTTATAAATGTGGGTTTGAATTCATAATTTTTATTTAAGAATAAACCATTTGCAATTTTTAATTCATAATTACCACCAGTATTCATTAAAATATTATATAATTCTCCAAAGTTTGGATTATCATAATTTGGCTCACTTAAATTTAATATATTTTTTAATTCTTCATATGTTTCCCCACCAGCTCCATTATATAATAATAAAAGATTAGAAAAAACACCGTAAGGAGAAATCATAATATTACTGTTTGGATTATCTTGTTGAATTAATTTAAATAATTTAAGTCCAAGATTATTACTAGAATTTACTACATGACTTAATCCTTCAGGAGTCCATCCTGTATTCTTAGCAATCTTAGTAGATGTATTAAAGAATTCATAGAATAAAAATATTAATACAATTCCCAATAATGCAACTAAAGCAATTTTAGTATATAATCTCATTCAATTTAATTTAATTATACTTTTATAAATTTAATGATTTATTAAAAAGTTTCCAACTTTTTAGTTTAATTTAAAAAAATTCTAAAAAATATATAAAGAATTTGTATACTTTTGATATACATATTATTATATATAATCTAAACCTAAGATTTATATATTTGTTATTCTTAGCTATGATGTTGTTTTTATTTAGTCTTACCCTGATTATTGAATTTGTAAGAGAATTAACTAGAGAATTATAAAGCTTTATTTCTTTACAACTTCAAATGCTATATTTTTATCTTTTAACATTGTAAATATTGCATACCATATTGCAATTCCATCTAAAATACTACCAATTATAATAGATGCAATAGAAAATAAGATTTTATAATGTATTGGAATATTTAAAGGTTGTGTATTCAAATAAAAACCCACTAAATAAGAGCCAATCCATGTAACCATTACTGGCATAATTATCAAAATTATATAATTATTAAAAGGAAAGATTGTTCCTGAAAATATTGCTAATAATGTGGCAGTTAAGCTAATCAATCCCGAAGCCCATATTAATAATGAATAAAAGCACGTTAATTTAGATTATCCTATCAAAAATTACATCAAACTTACACCACCCCAAGATCCATGTCGCATAACCAAGATTATCCGACATCTACACTAATATAAATATTTTTCACCGAAATTTTAGTATATTTCACAATGAATTAAGCTAGATTATATGTTATAAAATTTTTATCAAATCATATATCACAATTATTATAAATATTTATTACAATCATTACTATATATGGGCGCTATGACTATTTCTTCTACCAATTATCCTAAGAAACCAATTTATATAACCTTAGATGAAAGATTGTCAAGAGAAGATAAAAATATAATCATAAATAATCTAGAAAGATTATTAATTTGGTATGAGAGATTAGCAGGGGTTAAAATACAAAGATATTATTTTGATGGACCATGGTGTAGAGATCCAAATCAACCCTATTGTCGTCCTATTTATTATATTGAAATGTGCAGAGATTCTAATGATAAGATAAATGCTAATTGTATTCTTGATCTTATTAGAACAGAACCATGGCAACAGCACAGGCCACATATTGATGTATTTGTAATAGACGACATAATTTATACAAGGGGTACTAACTTTTTATTTGGGTTGAGCTTTCCAGCAATTTTTCCAGATGGTAAGATATTTCGAGATGCTACAGGTGTTGTTCTATCTGTAGGGATATTAAAATTATTTTACGGACGCGATTGGCCAACAGCATTTTATGGTATAGCTGCACATGAGCTAGGACACTTATTTGGATTACCAGATCCAAAAAGTCCCTATTATATTAGTTATAATCATCCTCGGACAAAAGAAAGTCCTTTGTATGCTAACCATTGTTCATATAAGTATTGTGTAATGAGACAAGTAAATGCTGGGGGAAGTCTCGATATAGATTTATTAGATCTTACAAGAGATATATTGAAATATAATCCAAATTTATATTGTGATTATGACTTTCGACTGTTAAGAAGAAATTTACAGATTCTTTTTGGTTAATCTAAATTTTTAAAATTTACATAAATTTAATTTTCTAATAAAATACATTTTATAATTATTTTTCTTAAATTTTTTTGATTATTTAAAAATATAAATAAGCACTTACAGAATATTTTTATAAAATAAGTTTAAGGATAGAGAATAAAAAACTATAAATAAGTTTTATCATACTGACATTATTGATAAAAATTTAAGATACAAAATAACTTATTTAAGAGCCGAATCTTTTAACAATTTCCTCTAATTTTTCAAAGAAGAAATCTATTTCTTCTTTTGTATTATAAATATATAATGAAGCTCTAACAGATCCTTTATATTTATACAAATCTAAATGTCTAAATAATATATAACAACAATGATATCCTGTCCTAACAGAAATATTATAAGAATCCAACATTTTTCCAATTATATGTGGATTTATTTTAAATACTAATGAAAATATTGCTTCCCTATCTTTATAATCATTTGATCCCATCAATATTACATCTTTATATTTATTTGAAAATTCTTCAAATCTCTCTAAGAAATATTTTGTTAATTCTTGTTCATATTTTTCAATATTTTTCATTCCCAATTTATTTAAATATTTAACTGCTTCTCCAAATGCAATCCCATCTACAATATTTGGTGTTCCTGCTTCAAATTTCCATGGCAAATCGTTTAAATATTCTTTATCAAAATCAATATCTTTAATCATATCTCCACCCCATAAAAAAGGTTCCATATTTTCTAATAATTCTTCTTTTCCATATAATACACCAATTCCAGATGGTCCTAACATTTTATGAGAACTAAATACTAAAAAATCAACATCTAATTTTTTAACATTTATAGATAAATGTCCAGAACTTTGTGCAGCATCAATTAAAACTAAAGCACCTTTTTCATGAGCAATTTTTATTATTTCTTCTATAGGATTTATTGTACCTAGAACATTTGATACATGAGTTATAGAAACTATTTTTGTTTTTTCATCTATTTTTCTTTCAAAATCGTCCAAATCTAATTTATAATCTTTAACATTAATATATTCTAATTTTGCTCCTGTTTTTCTACATACAAACCTCCATGGTAATAAATTTGAACTATGTTCCATATAAGATATCAAAATTTTATCATCTTTTTTTATATTATTTAAACCATATGAATATGCAACAAGATTTATAGATTCTGTAGTATTTCTTGTAAAAATTATTTCTCTCCATTCTTTACATTTTATAAAATCTGCAACCAATTTATGAGAATTCTCATATTCTTCAGATGATATTTCGCTTATTTTATATACACCCCTATGTATATTAGCATAATATTTTTCATAAACTTCTTTTATTTTTTCAATAACTTGTCTAGGTTTTTGAGTTGTAGCAGTATTATCAAAATATATTAAATTAGGATTATTTTCAAAAATTGGAAAATCTTTTCTTATCTCCTTTGGATTTATCATAAAATAAATTTATATAAAACCCTTATATTTTTTAATTATATTTTATCTTAATGAAATATAGAATAAATAAACTTTGTGGAATAAATAATTTATCTGTACGGTTTGATAAAGAATTTGATGATGAATTTATTAATAAATTAATAAATTTATTAAATAATTCTGAAATAAAAGAAAAAGATAAAGATTCTGTATGGTTAAAGTTGGGAGAAAAAGATATATTAATATATAAACATGGAGAAATTTTATTTTTAGGTTTTTCTGAAGATGATGTTAAAAATATTTTATACAAGGTTTTAGAATAAATATTTATACTATGTTTGTTACCATAATATTTTATCCAAATCATATTGATATGTTTTATTGAAATAAAAGTTGAGTTTCAATTATTTATAAAGTAAAATTCAAAAAATTTATAATTACCAAAATGCTTTTAAAATTTATGGTAACCCTACCTTTTAGAAGATTGTCCAAAGGTAAAGCACCGCCAAATAAGCTGGGTAAAATTAACAAAAAACTTATCAGCAATCCAAAAAAGGAGGAAAAAATTATAAAAACAGCGAGAAAGGAATTTAAAGAAATAAATATAGATACTGAAAAACTTTTAAAGGAATCTAGAGATTTAAGAGATATTAAAAAAATTGAAAAGACAGTAAAGAAGGATTTAAAGGAAATAGAAAAATATATAAAATCTTTAAAGACTTTATATGGGGCTAATTTAAATAGAGTTTATCCAGAAATTATTCAATTAGAAAAGCTTATCAAAAGGCTATATGAAATATTAGAAGAAATTAAAAAGAAAGGGCCATCAATGAATCTTGAAAGAGAGTTCCATATAATATTAAATGAAATACATAAACTTTGGGAAATACATAAGCATAAAATTTCAAAAACGTAATTTTTTATAAAAATTTTATTTTTTATATGATTATAAAAATCTTTAATCCTATGGTGTACGCAATGTCGCCTGAACAGATATTCCACTATATGTAAATGTAAATACATAATAATAAATTCCAGAACTCCATCTAGTAGTTAAACCTGTAGGATTACATGATAATGTTAATGTAGTTTGTTGACCTGGTGTAATTATAGCAGATGAAGCTGAACAAGTATATGTAGTAAGAGTATATGTACTGTTTGTAGCCCAATATTCTTGAGCTACTATAGTTAGATTAGCAGTATTAATTGGTACATTTCCACTATTGTATAATATTGCATATATATTACCACCAGAAACATATAATTGTGGCACACTAAAAGATACTACTTGAGTAACACCGCTAACTTGTTGTGAAGTAGCTCCTGTTAAAGATGAAAACATTCCAGATAACCATGCATACATTAATCCTGCTATTGCTACTGTCATTACAATTAATAGTATTGTTGCAATAATTGGCGATATACCCTTCATAAATAATTTATTAAAATATTGATATTTATAAATTTTTTAACTTTAATCAAAATTTAATAAAGGACCCGTAGCTCAGCATGGATAGAGCGACGGCCTCCTAAGCCGTAGGTCGGGGGTTCGAATCCCCCCGGGTCCGCTTAATTATTAAATTAAACATCGATTTCACGTTTATAATATCTTAATCCCAATAAAAATAATGAAGAGACTATATATACATAAACCATTGGCATAAAATCTATTACGTAGAATGTAAATAATGTATCGTTACCTAACATATATATTAAGAAAAATCCTAAATAAATTGACAATGGATATAAATAAGAAACTGTAACTTTCTTATCTTTTAATATAAACACTAAAGGTGTTAAAATTAACCAGAGTATCATAAAATAATTGTTTACAGATGCATAAAAATTATTTAAATAAAGGTCATTTCCAGAATATGCTCCCAAATAAAATGGATGAATGTTTAACAACCATTGCCATGGCAGAGAAATTTGATTTGTAGCATTTACAACATGTCCAGACGTTATACCCCACTCTAATGCGTCTAAAAAGCCCTTATTAAACCAATTAGAAAATCCAAAATATATAATTAATGGAATGTTTAAAGATAAATATATTAGCAATGGTAGTATAATTACATAGAAAAATCTCTTTATTATACTCATATCAACTTTCCTGACATAATATAGAAAAGGGAATATTAAAAATGCTCCTGAAAATTTTGAAGAAAATGCCAGTCCAAAAGATATTGATGATTTTTGTATGTCATCTTTTATTAAATAATATAATGATAATAAAGAAAAAAATGAAACATATATATCTAACATGGCTATACCATGCATTATCCACATATTTGGATCAGATATAATTAAAACTGAAGCGATTATTCCAGCAACATTTCCAAATATATTATTACCAACAATTTTTCTAGTTATTAAAAATGATAGGATTATTATTAAATCCCCCAATATCCAACTAGGAATTCTCCAAACCCAATAATCATATCCTAAAAAATATATAAAGATACCAATAATATATTTTGCTAAAGGTGGATGTTCAAGATTAAAATAGTCAACCAATTCTTTTCCAGAAGGAAATGGAACAGTCTGATTTATATTTAAATGAAATATTTTTGTCATAATATTATATGAGGCTGGAGCATACCATACTTCATCAGAAATATATGAATTTATATGATAAAATACAGAAACTGTCTGATAAGTATAAATTAACAATAAAATACCCAAAATTATATAAAAAGGATATTTTTTTATAAATCCATATAATTTATGTACTATTCTGTTTCTCTTTAAATTATCAATAATCTTAAATAAATTTCTCATTAATGATCTATCTTAAAAAAATTTAAAAAATAGACTATTTAAGATAATCTTTCTATATAGATTTCTGGCATAATTCCGTCTGGTGGATATGTTCTCCCAACAATCCAGTATATGGATTGAGAAGATGTTGATTGAGAACCACTTCCAGAACCAATGGAAAAATATCTTCCAGACAAAATGTTTCTATCAACTCTTATTTTTAAAGTCTGATTAGTATTTTCCAAAGTTCCCAATAGAGAAATTGGCGGAATATCATTCAATACAAGATATCCTGCTTGTACATATGTATCATTACAGAAATTGGCTAAGAAATATGAATAAACATATGATTGGTTTTTATCTATAAATGATCCTTCATATAATTGTACAGGAAATATTCTACCATAATATGAAATATATATTGCCGGCTGTAAATTATAATACTCATACTGTACAAATATAGAACCATATAGGGTTGGTGTATATCCTCCAAATTTATTTGCTCCCGCTGCATATACAACGGATTTTTCACCATACATTGAAATTACATTTGCATCAGCTTCCCCACTATAATACCATCCTTCTTCAATAATTATTGGTATATTTGGAATATTTCCATTATTTGGTGGTTCTATATATGATCCTTGAGATAATGAATAATTTATCATCTCAATTCCATTAATTGTTGGGGTTGGAAAATAATTTCCATTTTTAACATTTAAAACCCAATTATGTCTTGTATCATAAAACCAACCATAAAAATTAAAGACTAGTTGTCCATTATCATAAATACTCAGAGGTCCCCAACTGTAATTATTATATACATAAGATGATATACCAACGTATGGAGAATATTTTTCATAGTAATTTTCTCCCACAGGTCCTATATACATGTATATTGTAATATTTGAATGTGAAGAGATTGGGGTTGGTAACTTTACCCACCAAATAGAATAATTGTTATAATAACCTGCAAACCAGGAATATAAAATTGACCCTGTAATGTTATTCAAATCTGTAAAGAAGAAAACGTTTGATCCATTTTCATTTATCCCATATTCATTCATTATAGAGCTATTTATATATATTTCTTGTTGAAATGGTGAAAAAACTGTACAATTTGTTGGATTATATACTAATAGCTTTAATATTTTTCCGCTGCTATGTGTTTTATTTTGATTACCCAAATAGTATATTATTCCAAAAATAAGAACAATAAAAATTAACAATATAAATAAATTTCTTTTATTCATAAACTAATAATGATAATAATTTTTTTAAATAATTTGTTATTTTATATCAATAGTAACAGACCCAAAATTCCTGCTATAAATATAAGTACATAATTTATATTCTCAGAAACTGATAGGGTAGGTGAAGAAGATCCCAATCCAACATTAAATTGGTAAGTTCCATACCCGACATATTGTCCATCTACATAAACCTTTATATTCACATCTGTTGAACCTGGAGATAATACAAGCATATTAAATGGTATTATTACTGAACTATTTGGTGGTAAAGAAGAAGATATAGTAATATTATCTAATACTGTTAATGGTAAGTTATTATATGATAAAATTACGCTATTTCCAATAACTGAAAAAGATAAAGTTATATTATTAATCGTTGCATTACCAGAATTAGTTATATTTAAATAAAATATTACGTTTCCAGACTGTACAGGGATACTAATTGACCTATAGAATGTTTGATTAATAGAGTTAATATTTAGAATACCACGCAGATATAGAATAGAACTATATATACGAGTGGTTGTTGTAGTAGTAGTTACATAATTTGTAATAGTAGAAGTAGTTGTAACTGTAGATGTTGTATATTGGGTGTTTGTTACTGCTGAATAAACCGTAGATGTCGTAGTACTTGTTACACTTGTAGTATATGTCTGGCCATTTATGATTGTCGAAGTTGAAGTTACAGTAGAAGTAACTGTTGTTGTTGATACTGCGCTAGTAACTGTTGCTGTACTAGTAACAGTTGTATAAATAGTCGATGTTGATGTATAAACTGTAGATGTCGTAGTACTTGTAATTGTTGAAGTAACTGTTGTTGTTGATACTGCGCTAGTAACTGTTGCTGTACTTGTTGCCGTGGTATAAACCGTATTAGTAACTGTTGTATATACTGTGTTAGTTACTGTTGTATATTCAGTATATGTGACTGTTGTATATACTGTGTTAGTTACTGTGGATGTAACAGTTCTTGTAACAGTAACGGTTTTATAGACTGTATTAATTACTGTATATGTACAATATTCTACACATTCAGTTCCTACACTACAATAAGTACATATACCACCTGGAGCATCATAGGTAGTACAAGGACCACTATAAATAACATTAAATGCCTTTATAAATAATACTAAAATTAACATATATTTTAAAATTCTTTTTATTTTTGTACTAGTATCTATCATGATTGTATTAAAGTGTAATAAGTTTGGCTGGTTGTAACAGTTGAAGTTACAGTAGATGTTGTAGTTGTATAAACAGTTGATGTAGTTGTAACCGTGCTTGTAGTTGTCATGGTATCGGTGGCCGTTGTGTATACAGTACTCCATATGGTTACTGTAGAAGTTGTCGTTGTTGTAATTGTAGTTGAAACGACTACTGTAGAAGTTATTGTGTTTGTAGCGGTTCCTGTAACAGTTGAAGTTACTGTGGTAGTTAAAGCGCTGGTTGTAGTAAATATGCCATATACAGTCTGTGTTATTGTAGTTGTTGAATATACAGTACTTGTTGCCGTGGTATAAACCGTATTAGTAACTGTTGTATATACTGTGTTAGTTACTGTTGTTGTTCTAGTTATTGTTGTATATTCAAAGTATGTAATTGTAGTATATTTTGTGTTAGTTACTGTTGTATAAACCGTATTAGTTACTGTGGATGTATATGTAGCAGTAACTGTATCAGTTACTGTGGATGTAACAGTATTATAAACAGAAGTAAATGTTGCACATTGTGAATATATAGGCAACATATGAATAAAAATAACTATAAATATCATCAAAATCTTATATAATTTATGTAGCATAATTCTCTTATTTTTGTTCTTAT
>JAPYVP010000017.1 GCA_028276785.1 Candidatus Nanopusillus sp.
TCTAAATCGCCAACAGATGTATTTATATTATAAGCATTAATTATTATTGTTAACTCAATTTTCCAATTAATTTTTGGTTCTTCTTTCCAATAATTTTTATAAGCTTCCCATTTAGCTTCTACAAACAATAAACCTTCTGGAGTTAATCTATGAAAATAATATTTTTCATATCTATCTTTTTTAAATACCCCCTCCCATTTATTGCTTTCAAGAAATTTTTTGAATTTTTCATAAAAATCTTGTGGAATAAATTTTATTTTTGATTTTACTCTTGCTTTATATATTGTTTCCCAGCTCATAATTTAAATGATGCTGTAAAATCTTTTGCTAAATTTAGAAAATCATCTGCAATTTTTCCAACATTTTTTTTATGATCTTTTAATTCACTGTCATATAAATATTTTTCAAATAACCCCCTAAGAAATATATTAAATGGCTTATCCCCAAAATATTTCTGATAATCTGTTATTAGATCTCCATTTATTTTTATATTTAAATTTTCCGCATATTGTTTCATATTGTCAACTAATTTTAAACTATCTACGCTAATACTTATATCATAACTATATGTTACATAATCAGTTATTTTCTTTTCTGTATGCCACTCTAAATTTATAGATCTGGAACCATCATCTTTTACCTTTTCTTCATGCTTATTTTCAAGGAAGTCAAATCCTTTATTATCCCAAAATTCTTTCATTGATTTATAGAATTTTTGAAAATCAATTAGTCCAGTATATGAGAATGTTTTACCATCAACAATTCTTTCCTTTGGTGGCATAATAAATAAAAAAACTTTAATAATTAAAAGTTAAACTTTCTATAATGTATAAGGTAATATCTTTTTTGTATAGGCTAAGAGAGAAGAGGGGTTTAATTATAATTGTAGAAGGTAAGAAAGATAAAGAAGTATTAAAAGAGTTTGGATTTAATAATGTATATACAATATATGAATTGAAAAAGGATGATGGAATATTTTTGAATTATAGGGAGGCAATTATATTAACGGATAATGATAATAAGGGAAGAATGTTATATAAATATATAAGAAATCTATTAGAATCTGATGGGATAATTGTAAATGATATTGAAAGGAAAAGATTCTTTAAATATTTTAGAGTAAGAGAAGTTGAGGATTTAAGGAAACATATTGAGAAAATAAAGTTTTACATTAATTATTTTGAGAATCCTGAGAAAATTTTGTATTCTTGATTTTTTTAATTGGATATGATAAAGGGTTTTTAATTAATGAACAGATATTATCTGGGGTACATACTCCGATATCTTTATAATATATTTCATTATTGCAATTTGGAGTTAAATATTTTTTATTATTTTTATATAATTTTTTATGCCATTCTAGTTGATATTCTATATATCTATCTTTTAATGGATCTTGTAAACTTTCATTCCACTCTTTTATATATCTTTCAATTTTATCCCAATCCCACCCAATATTTGCGAAGAAATTTATTAATATAAATAAAGATCTCTTTCTACCATCATCCATTTCTTTATTGTTTAATATATTCTTTATACATGGGGGAAATAAATCTTCATTTATTTCTATTTTTCTTTTCTTTATTTCTTCTACATCTTTCTTTGTCTCTTCAAACCCCTCCTGATTTTTGTAATTTTCTGCTAATTTGCTAAATTTTATTATTTCAAATTCATTTTTTATTTTCCATAATAATGAATCATTGATTAATTTTTTTAATTCCTTAGATTCTCTTCTTTCTAAATCTTCGGTTAAATATGGTATGCCTTCATATGAATAATTATTTATATTAGAATCTTCGGGATTTAACTTTTCTATATAATTCTCTTTTATTGGTATGGATAAATTTCCCGTTTTTTCATTTATTGAATATAAGCATCTAATTAAGTGTCTTGATGATATTAATATTGTATCTATTTCAATAATATCATATGGATTAAATTCTCCTATATTATTTACTCCATATTCTTTTAATTCATCTTCACTAAATTTTAATAATATTATCTTCTTTAATTTTTCTTCTATTTCTTTTGATATATATGATGCCAAAATTCTTGCAAGATCTGGGAATAATTTCCTAGTTTCTTCTTCTACAAGATTGTCCTTCTTGTATACATTTATTGTTTCTGGAAATATTTCCCAAGGAATTGCTATATGAAAGCCTTTTCCTCCAGAATATTTTATATATATAGGATTAATATTTTTTTCTTTTAAGTAATCAAATATAATCCTTGCAGCAATTTTAGATAGATCTAGAGATTTTGCATCTATATCTATTATGAAATCCCATCCCAATCTATATTCATTTAAATCCTTTTTTGAAACCTTCTCACTTAAAATATTTAAATCAATCCATCTTTCAATCGATATATGAAATGAAATAGCACCCTTTTTGATATAATTTATTATATCTTCTTTTGTTTCTATTTTTGATGGCCTATGTCCAAAATTGTTATTTGATAATAAATATCCAACTTCTCTATTTTGTGAAATTTTTACCATATCTTCCAAAATCTCTTTGTTATTTTGATAAAATTTAATTAGATTATTTATCATTATGCTCATAATAATTTTTTATTGCAAAAAAATAAAAATTACAAAAATTTATAAAAATTTATAAAATCATTCTAATAATGTTTTATGAAGTTCAGATATACGATGTAGTAAGGGTACCGCCAAATGAAATAACAGATAATGTAAGAGAAATGATAGAAAAGATATTATTAAATAATTATGTTGGAATGGGTGGGAAAGAATATGGAATAATTGTAACAATAAAGTCTATAGATGAAATATCTGAAGGTATAATGGTTTTTGAAGATGGTGGAGTATATTATAAGGTGAAATTTACTGCAATTTCATACTTTCCAATCATTTCTGAACTAACATATGGATTTGTATCATCTATAACAGAATTTGGTGCATTTATAAACATAGGACCTGTAGATGCATTGGTTCATATTTCTCAAATAATGGATGATGAAGTATCTGTTTCTGGAAGAGAAGCACTAATTGGAAAAAATAGCAAAAGAGTATTGAAAGTAAATGATATGGTAAAAGCAAGGATAGTTACAGTAAGTTACAAGGGTGTATCAAATGTAAGGATTGCAATGACAATGAAACAGCCAGGATTGGGAAAATTAGAATGGCTTGAACAAAAGAAAAAAACTGGTAAATAATGGCATATAGAAAACCAAAAAGAAAAATATGTAGAAATTGTAAGGCAATAATTGATAAAGATGTAGATAGGTGTCCATATTGCGGTTCTACAGATTTATCTGAAGATTATTCTGGATTTATTATAATTGTAAATCAAGAAAATTCTGAATTTTCCAAAAAGTTAAATTTAAAAGAGGGAAAGTGGGCAATAAGAGTATTATAAGATGGATATAAATAAATTAATAAAAAAATGGATACTATATAATAAATATAAGTATGGAAATGTAGATTTGAATTCTGTTATATCAAAAATAGTATATGAAAATCCAGATTTAAAGAAAAATATAAAAGAACTAATTCCAAAAGTTAAAGAAGAAATTAATAATTTGATCAATATATCTAGAGAAGAAGCTTATAATATATTATTAAAAGAATATCCAGAATTATTGGAAGAAAAGAAAAAAGAAGAAAGAAAGGGATTACCACCATTAAAGAATGCAATAGAAGGTAAAGTTAGGACAAGATTTGCTCCAAATCCTTCAGGATACTTACATATAGGTCATGCAAGAGCAATTATATTGAATTATGAATATGCAAGAATGTACAAAGGGAAATTTATATTAAGGATTGAAGATACAGATCCTAAGGTTAAAAAACCAGATCCAAATGTATATGAATCAATAAGAGAAGATGTCGAATGGTTAATAAATGATAAGGTAGATGAATTTTATATACAATCAGAAAGGTTAGATATATATTATAAATATATAAAAGAATTAATTGAAAAAGGGTTTGCATATGTGGATCTTTCTCCAAAGGAAATAATATCAAAATATAGAGCAGAAGGAATTCCTACAGAATATAGATTAAAAGAACCTGAATGGCATTTAGAACAGTTTGAAAAAATGTTAAATGGGCATTATGATGAAGAAAAAGCAGTAATAAGAATTAAAACTGATTTAAACCATCCAAATCCATCTATAAGAGATTGGATTGCATTTAGAATTGTTGATCCAAATAAAAATCCACATCCATATTTATTAAAAAAATATGGAAAAAATTATGTAGAAAGATATTGGTTATGGCCAACTTATAATTTTTCTGTATCTATAGATGATCATTTAATGGGAATAACACATGTTTTGAGGATGAAGGAACATGAAGTAAATACTTATAAGCAAAAATATATTTATGAATATTTTGGCTGGGAGTTTCCAACAGTAATAAATTATGGAGCCCTATTAGTAAAAGATTTACCATTGCATAAATCCGAAATAAGGAAATTAATAAAGGAAGGAAAAATATCTGGATGGGATGATCCATTTTTACCAACATTAAAAGGATTGAAGAGGAGAGGAATTGATAGAGAGGCAATAAGAAAATATATTGTAGAAATAGGTCCAAATCCTGTGGATGTGGTTATAAATTGGGATAAGATATATACATACAATAGAGAAATATACGATAAAAAGGCCAAGAGATTTTTTATAATAAGAAATCCAATAAAAGTCATAATAAATGATTTACCATTAAATAAAATAATAAAAGTTAAGAATCATCCAGAAGTAGATTTAGGATATAGAGAATTTATAATAAAATCTAATATAATTTATATAGATAGGAACGATATAAATAATAAGTATTTAAGATTATTTGAAGGATTTAATATTGAAATAGTAGATAAAAAGGAAGATTACATTATTACCAAATATTTATCAGATAGTATAGAAGATGCAAGAAGATTGGATGCAAAAATTGTACAATGGGTGCCTGAAGAATATAAGATTAATATAAAAATATGGGAAAAAGATGGTATAATAGATGCAATTGCGGAAAAATATGTATTAGAATTAACAAAAGATGGAGAGATAATTCATGGAATAAGGTATGGATTCTTTAAGAGAGAAAAAGATTATCTAATATATATGCACAAATAATTTTTAAATAATTTTTTAATATAATAAAGAATGGTTAGTGAAGAAGAAATTGCATCAAAGTATGAAGAGTTTGAAAATTTAAGACAAGCATATTTATTAATAGAAAATAAAAGACAGAAGGTTTTACAGGATTTGATTGAGACAGAAAATGCATTAAAAGAATTATCAAGCTTGCCGGACGATAAAAAGGTATATTATATGATAGGCAATGTACTAATAGAAAAAGATAAAAAAGAATTAATAAATAAGCTAAATGAAGATAGAGAAATATTAAAAGTCGAAGCAGAAAAGTTAAAAAAACAGTCTGATATATACAAAGAAAAGCTAAATTCTTTAACTAAGGAATTAAACGATCTATTAAAAAGATCAAATTTATCATCTAAATAAATAATATCATAAAGGATAATCAAAAACATTAACCAAAGGCATAAAAATGATAGAGAAATATATATTTATATGGTATCTTTAGGGAACATATTTAAGTCAAAGAAGAAAGAAACTTCTGATCAGTATGTAGAAGTAGTACCAACTCAGAAAGCTGAGGAGGTAAAGATTTATGTTAGAGTATTTAGAATAAAAGATCCATCAGAAGTTAAAGCCGTTGTAGATTCATTAAGGGAAAGAAATTATATAGTATTTGTAGATATATCTGGATTAAATACTGGTAAAGACCTTGTAGAAGTAAAGAAAGTTGTATCTAGAATAAAGTCGGTTGTAGATGCAATTGGTGGAGATATAGCTGCTGTAAGTAAAGATTGGATCATTGCTACACCCCCATATGTAAAAATTTGGAGAGGACATCAAATGTCCGCAGTTGAAGAAATAAAACAGGAAAATCAAAAATCTTAATATATTTTTGATAGTCCTTTTTCATCTTCTATTATTATAGTTAATTCCTTTTTATTATTTAATACATCTTCTATATAATTTATTTTTTCAATTATTTTATCATATTTTTCTTTATCATCAGAATATAATATTTTAAATCTTTCTAAATTATTTTTTATATTTATTAAAAAATCATCTATTGCTCTAATTTCAAATTTTGATTCAATACCTGGGGTTATTTCTATTTCAATTTCTTTTAATATTACTTTTGCATAAGGAGATTTTAAAAATAATTTTCTAGCTTTTTCTTTATTATCTATCTTATATTCTATTTTTATATAACCTCTATCTTCTAATGGTATTATTTCAAATGTTTTATAACCGCAAGAATTGCATTTAAATACATAGAGTAATGATTTACCAATTTCTGGAAAATCGTATTCAATTGTTTTTATTTCAACATCTTTCGAATTACAAACTGGACAAGAATCTGTTAAGATTATCATATATTTTTAATAATCTAAATATTAAATTCATCTGAGCCCTCGCTTTTGATATATCTCTTTTATTAATTATTATAACATTATTTTCAATTTTTATTCCCTCTTGAGATTCTAAAAATTTTAGTATATCTATTAAATCTTGATCTTCAATATTAATTATTATTTTCATATAGCTTTTATTTTTTTAATTGTGTTTGGTCTTAATTTTACCAATATTTTTGATCCGCAATATATACATTTAACTTTTTTTAATGCAGTTTCTCCATCTATTATTCTTTTACAGTTTATACAAATATATTGAGTCATTGTATATTATAAGCTTTTCCAGTAAATTTTTTGCCACAATGTGTACAATACCATATTCCATAAGATAACCTTTTTACTGATATATTATTACAAAATGGACACTTTAATCTCTTATTTTTATATTTCTTTTCTGTTTCAGCTACAAGTTCTCTTATCTTCTTTCCATATCTAGAACCAAATCTTGCAGCAGGACCCAATAATTTAGTATGACTCATAATTTACATATATTTTAAAAATGTTTTATAAATATTGCATATTATGGTATCTGTAAGAGATGTGAATGGTCAAATGCTTGTAGAAAGATTAGCTAGATATCTATTTGAAAATTATAGAGATATAATAAAACCACCCAGCTGGGCATTTTTTATTAAAACAGGACCAGATAAGGAGAGAAATCCAGATTTTCCTCCAGATGTAGATTATGATGGTGGACCTGGATGGTGGTATTATAGAGCAGCATCGATTTTAAGAAAAGTATATTTATACGGACCTATTGGGGTTTCTAGATTAAGGAGAAAATATTCTGGATTAAGAAAAAGAGGAATGGAACCTGGAAAGGTTGTAAGAGGATATGGAAAACTAATAAGGGAAATATTACATCAATTAGAAAATGCTGGATTAGTTATGAAAATAACTGAAGGAAAGAAAAAGGGAAGGGTTGTAACAAATAATGGAAGAAGTTTATTAGATAAATTAGCCAATGAAATATATAAAGAATTAAATGACGAAAATAAGAATTTAATTAATTATATAAAATCCGTTTCATGAGAAGTATAAGCTTATGGGTTGAATTTTTGATATATACGGCATTTGCTATTTCTATACTTTCTTTTGTAATATACTTTGTTCATTTAACAGCTCAAAGTAAACAGGATGAATTAAACTTAAAATATATTGTAAATTTATTGACAAATTTAAACTATCAAATAGAAACAATTGGATCTTGTTATTCATGTAATTATAAAGTTTTTGAAAATTTACCACCAAAAACAACCATATATATTTATCAGGGGAAAATAATGTGTATATATTATTCTACTGTAAATTATTCTCTACAAGTCCCTCCATATATAAATTTAAATGTAACTAAATTATCTCCAAATAATTATAAATATAATTTTACTATTAATACAATCCCATTTAATTTATTAAATGGATCTAATCTTACAATTACAAATAATCTATGTTTATTATTAGATAAAAATCAATCCGGTTTATATATTAGTTTATGCTAAATGCAAAAGAAATTAATATAATAACTATTGGAACTACTTACATTATAACAAAAACAAATCCAATCTGGTGGATTATATAAAATAAAGTTTTCATTACAATATTTTAGTATACTTTTATTTACAATAAAGTATCCATTAAAATAATAGCAACAATTTATATTATTTCTAGTACATTCTTGGATAGATAAATTATATGAAGATATACAAATGAAAGAAAAATTATAATTAATATATTTTGTATAATTCTGAAAATATAATGTATAATTAGATATGTAAATATATCCAAGGTTTTTATATATGTATATTATTTGATCTTCAAAATTTTTTCCTACTAAATTTGGATTAATGTTATCTATTGGGGAAGGGTTATAATATGTAATAAAAGATAAAATAATAATAATTATAATTGTTGCTAATAATATATATTGAGATTTCATTTAAATATAATTAGTATATACGGATCAAAATAATCTTGGCCAGCATATAGATATTCAAATACTGGTTTATAATTTTGTATATATGTAGAATTTACTTGTTTTCCAAAATAACATACTGTGATATTATTATTTGTTAAGTTTATTATTTCATATATATATAGATTATTGTTGCATGAAGAATTTAAGTAAATTAAATTATTGGGATCAAAAGTATAAATATTATAATTATTATATTTACTATAATAAGTATATAAAAAGAAAAATGTTAATATTGTTATTGAAAATGCTAATTCGACCAAAATTATCCAGCTCCTCATTTTATATATATTGTTAACTGATCTTTATATAATGTATTTACCATCGTATTATTTAATACATATATATTAAAGCTTTCAGAATATCTGTAATTATTCGCAATATTCCCCACGT
Source organism: Candidatus Nanopusillus sp. (assembly GCA_028276785.1). Taxonomy (GTDB): domain Archaea; phylum Nanobdellota; class Nanobdellia; order Nanobdellales; family Nanobdellaceae; genus Nanobdella. The sequence continues at coordinate 8,833 of JAPYVP010000017.1, forward strand.
ATATTGTACCGTTAAATACTGTTATATTTAAATTGTTAAAATAAAAATATACATCTTGATAATTTTTAGATATATTAATTAAATTATTTAAATTAATTATATTTATTGGTTCAATATAATTTATTTCGATATATGGAATTTGAGTAGAAAATGCTAAATATAGTGCTGTCTGTCTATCTAAATATGGATTTGAATATAGATAAAAATAGTAATTTAGATAACTATATTTATAATTTAATGTTGCATTTGTGAAATAAAGATTATTATAGTAGTCATATGATGAAGCATAAGAAATATTTATTATAGGATTATAATTTGTGTATAATATAGAATTTAAGTATCCTGAACAAAAAGATTGTATGTAGTATCTTCTTAATATTATACCATTTTTATATTCATAATATAAATATCCATTATATAAATTGTCTAAATCAAATATTTTATTATAAATGTTCGTTGAGTTTAAAATAAATCCATATTTGGGTTGAGAGGTATTCCAAAATATCATATCATTTGAATAATAATATTTTTGCGTATTAAATATATACCAATAAGTGTTAGAAAATATTATATTCTTTATTGATAAATTTGTAGAATTGTATAAATATAATAGAGCTAATGAAGCATTATAAATATAGGGAGTTAAATTATAAGGCTCATATTCAGAAGTATAAAATGAAAATCCAATTATCAAATATAAAGAACATACATTTAAAAGAGTTGTTGGGATGGAATAATAGTTTCTATTATATGTATCTGTTAAATAAGAAAAATATGTTAAATTATTATTATATATTGCGAGATTATTATAAGAATCGGATAATAAAATTTTTCCCTTATTTAGATCGTTATATTGAGAAAAATCATAAGTTAAATTTGGACCTATAATAAATTTATAATTATTGGTTAAATTTGGTTGATAAATTATTTTCGTATTTGGTATTACATTATATGGAATTAAATTTATATAATATGCATTAATATTTTGACCGGATATTTGCAATTTGGCATTATTTTTATCATTATAACAATAGTAGACATATAAAGAATTTTGATTTCCAGAAGATGGTAAATTTATATAACAATTATCTCCTAATTTTATATAAGCATTATAATAACTAGTGTTTTGAATATTAAATAATATTAAATAATTGCCTTTTGGAATGCTATTATTATAAGTAATCTTAAAGATATTATATCGTATGCATAATCCAAAAAGATATTGAGAACAAGAATAAATATTATTTCCCGGATTCATATATGAAATATTTATAGGAGTATCATTTGTCCAATATTGGCTAAATTGCTGATAATTTTGATAACTAAAATCATCATATACTGGAAATATTCTTTTTACATCACTTGAATAAATGCTTATTCCATTTATTGGAGAAATATTTAATATTATATAACCATATGGGGGCATATTTAAACTAACCCAAATTCCATAGGCACCATTATTAAAGCTATTACAATTTAAATTATCGTTTAAATAACAAAAATAATACTTATTTCCATTTAAATCTTTTACAGATAAATTGTAACCATTCTGTAGCCAATAAAATATAACAGTAGAAGTTATGAATACAGGATAATTGATCAAATTTTGGTTTGATGGGTTTGAAACATTTATTAGAACATATTGAGGTTGACTATTATTTATATTAAAACTTGTAAAATTTGCATAGAAAAAAACCCCAACATTTGGATCTAAATATGTATTATTTGTATTATTTAATACTCCAGAATACTTTGTTAAAAAAGATATATTTATTGGATAATAAATTGGAAATGATGTACAAAAATCTTTGTATGCATTTTTATAAATTAAATCATCATATATTGGGGAATTTGGTAAACATTGATAATACATAGATAAAGGTATCGAAACATTTAATGATAATAAATAATATTCACTTTCAATTGAATTTAATATATTGTTTATATAAGTATTATAATAATTTATTTGATTATAATTACTAATATTGCTTATTAAATATCCTTTATAAACTGTTAAATAAAATGTTAAAAATGAAATAAAAATTACAATGGCAATTATACCTTCTATTTCTTTTATTATCCCTCTAACCATAACCTCTTTCTAATTAAAGTTGGATCTGAACCTCCATGCCAAGAAACTCTAGGTTTCATTTGAACTGGATATATTCTTTCAGATTTATCATCTAAAATTAAAGCAGCACCCTTTTTCTTTGGTAAATTCTCATTCATATATATATCGATATCTTGTGCAGTAAAGTTTTTCATTATTTCATTCAGAGATTTCAGATCTCGTTCTGCAGTTACTCTATGTGATATAACTATATCACTTTGGGTGATTACATCCGTATGCATTTTACCAGGTTGCTGAGTTGCTAATACTAATGTTATACCAGGTTGTCTTCCTTCTCTTATTATTTGTATTAATGGTTCTGTTGCTGGTGTAATTGATTCATTGGGAATTGCTTCATGTG
>JAPYVP010000018.1 GCA_028276785.1 Candidatus Nanopusillus sp.
TAAAAGAAAAATCCGAATATATAAATTTAGATATAAAAAATAAATACTATATAATATTTGCAAAGAGTTTTAAAGAAAGAATTAAAGAGGATAATTTATATTTATTTGATTTAAAAGATTTAGAAAAATATAATATTTAATTTCTATTTATCTTTCATACATTAAATAATATAATACGCTACTAAAAAATAAATTCTTATTATTTTGAATATGGTAAAGGAATAAGCCTCAAACAAATATGGGATCTAAAAGTACTATAGGAGATCATTATTATATCTGCGTTATCTAGAAATGATTTCTCCTTTTCTATTACTATTCTTGGATTGCTATATGGCAAATAGTTGGCTATATCTGCATAAAATATCAACCAATATGACGAATTGGGTGAATTTTTCCTTTCATTAATAATATTTGATAAATCTCTGATGATTTTTCCTATATCTCTTAGTTCATAACTCTTTATTTCATAAGATTTATTCTTTTTTGTAGTATTACATAGAATATTATCTGTTAATAAATCATCTGCTGTGAAATGACATTTTCCAGTATATTCTCCTTTATAATTCATAAGGGATACCCTACCAGTATTGATACTGAAAGTTTTTTCTTTTCCTCCTGTATCTAGTAACTCCATATATATATTTAAATGATCCATATTTTTTATATTACCTCTCATTTTTCTAGCCATTTCTTGTAATTTTATATCTAGTGTTTCTAATAGCCGTGATATTTTAGAGCTAATTTCTAATTTTCTTTCAAAGTTGTAAGATTGTGTTTGACCATCCATATGTTATATAACGTAAGAAAATTTAAAAGAAAAAACTATTTAAAAATGTTGGGATTATGGTATAAAATTCATAAAAATTTTTAACTTTTAAGAATAGGAACAAAAAGATAACCCGGTATAATAAGTTCATACTTTATAGTAATTTCAGACCTTCCATTATTATACTCAAAAATTCCGAATATTGGTGTTCTGTTATAAATTTTTATGTCTGGCTCGTTTGGTTTTTGGGTTAAATACATTTTTGCTTTAATATATAACCCATAAAGAATTGGGGTCTTATCATCAATTTTTTTAGAAATATCAGGATCTTTAAATATCTCCATTCCTCTTCTATGTATTAAATATAGCATATCTAATAGACTATTACGCATATTTTCCATGGGATAAAGGATTTCATATGAACTATCATTTTTTAAATCTAAACATGTAATTTTAATAATATCTGACTGTGATATACCTCCTGATGATTTACATGAAACAACTTTACGGCTTGTGGGATCTAAAACTTGTAGGAAAAGTGGATCTAAAAAGTCTAGGGAAAGTAAATATTCACCCCTAAATTTTGGTCTATCAGCATTACGTTCTTCTGGCTGGACACGGACCAATGCCAACATATCTATATATGCTCCCATTATATCGCTTATATCAACTCTCCTTTTGGCTATATTAAATAACGCTTCATCAAAAATTATATTATATAATACCTCCTCTAAGCTCTTCAAAGGTCTTAGTAATAATCCACTGTTAATTATAAACTCTCCTTCTTTGTGATTATAAGATAATGTTTGATCACTCATACTATTAACATTATAAGAAAACATTATAAAATTATACTATAATTGTGTATATTTTAATAAGTAAATTTTTTAAAAGCAAAATATTTATAATTATAAAATCAAAGATAAAAAATTTACAACTTATTAATTTAAAGAACAATCTAAATTGACCCATATTTAAGTTCTCTTGATAGTATATTAAATAGTTTAAATATTAAAACGTGATATAAAATTCTTGAAATTTTTTCATTAAATATATTCCGCCTTTACAAAGTTAATCTAAAACACACTTTCAAAATCTAAAAATAATTTAAAAATCTTTATTTTTTATTATATTCTCTTATGAAAGCTTCAGTAATAATTATTGATTACAAAAGAAAAAAATATATTTTAGATGCATTAAAAAGTATTAAAAATCAAAAAGGAATAGATTTAAATGATATTGAAGTAATTGTTGTAAAATATTATCAAGATGAAAAAATAGATAATTATATTAAAGAAAATTTTCCTAATTATAAAATAATAAATTTAGATCCTAACGATCCTGATCATTATGTTGGAAGAAACTATTCTGAAGGAATTAAAGTTTCTTCAAGTAATTTAATATTTATATTGGATGATGACGATATGTTTACTGAAAATAAAATTAGTAGAATATTTGAAATTGTAAAAAATATTAAGGATGAAGAATATATGATTGCACATAGATTAATTCCAATAGATATAAATGGAAATATAATTAAAGAAAGTAAAAGTATGATAAAAAGAATTAAGGAAAAGATATTTGATTTAGTAAGCGTCGGTGGAACAGTAGGAATAATATTTCATACAAAGAATAAGGATGAATTGGCAGAATATTTAAGAAATATATATTTTGTTGTTGATAATAGTTTAATATGTTATTTTAAAACCAAAGGTAAAATAATAAAGATAAAAGATGAATTAACATATTATAGAAGACATAATCTAAGTGCAAGTATTAGTTTTAATAAAGATAGTCTTGAAAAACATTTGAAAGATTTTATATATATTTATGAAAGATTAAAATGTAAAAGGGCATTAGATTATTTGATAGGATTAAAGATGGAATTAAATACTGTTTATAATACAAATTATAAAATATCTATAAAAGAATATCTTCAATATTTAACAATAATAGATAGTAATATCATAAAAAGAATTACTCATACATTATTATATTTATTCTTTAGGGATAAATTAAGAAAATATTATCTAAATAAATATAATTATATAGATCTAGAAAATAAACAATCATAATCTATTTTTATCATTTCTATTATTGGCTTTTAAAATAAAATTTTATAATATCTTTATAATGAAGAAAAACTCATCGGCTGATAAATGATGAGGGTCTTGAGCTCAGATTTTTTAATATTTTATAAAACAATATATTAATGGAGGAAGAATTATATGCGACGAAATATGAAGTTTATCTTACTTTAATAATTACATTGATAACTATTGCAATTGTTATGAATACTCTGATTAATTCGCCAAATAAAAATTTATACTATATGTCGGCGTTGATTATATTATTATTAATTGTTATAGATATCTATGTATATTTATCATATAAGGGAAAAATACCTTTATATAGGGTAAAAAGAAAAGATTAATTCTTTCTAGATTTTACAATATCTAAAGCCCTTATTTTAACTAAATCTTCAATTCTATTATATAATATTGATTCGGCTAGCTTATATTTATATTCAATATCTTTATATACTAAGTAAGCTTTCTTTATTTGATTATTCCTTATATATTCATCAAATATTTTCTTTCTATCAACAATATCTTCCAAAATATTTAATATATCATTATCCTTAAATGACATTAATAATAATATTTTCGCTTCATTATCCTGGATTTTATTAAGTAATTTTTTTGCATGTAATCTATATAAACTAATTAACATGATCAAATTGTTAATCATTTTGTCAATCTTCATAAATTATCATTGATAAAAAAATTTATAAATGAAACTACCTAGTGATTTTAACAGAATCTAGCTCTTCCTTATATTTCTTACCAGGTCCTTCAGTAAAATATCTATATACAGGTTCTAATTTATTTGCCAACCATTTTCCAACAGCTTTCTTTAAATCCATTGGGTGTATTTTTCCCTCAATCCAATCTTTTCTTAAATCCCATAAATTATTATATACTTTTCTTTCACCAGTTTTTTCATTAATTATCTCAAATTCAATATCTTTATATGAATATTTATATAATTCATTAGATTCTTTATCAATTATTTTATATACTTCATTCCAATTTATTTTATTTTTATTCTTTAATTCTTCATATATATCATAATTTATTTTTTCAACATTTTCTATTTTATATAAATTATTTTCATACAAATATTTTATTATTCCATAACCTTCCTGATCCCTAAATATTAAATATTCAATTATTTCCCATATTGGATTGAATTCTAACTCTCTCTGAGGGCAGAAGGCTTTATTTATCTTATCAATAACTTCTGAGGGACTATCATGAACAAATATTGCAGAACCTGGTATAGATTTTGACATTTTTAGTTCAGATAATTCTTCTTTAGCTTCCTTTATATTTCCAGATTTTAATTTTTGGAATGTTTCATATGGTAATTGTAGATTTGTTATTAATTGATGATGTACTGCAATTAAATTATAATTTATTTTATCAGCATATTCAATTGTAATTACATGTGCCTTTCTTTGATCAATTCCAGCATGTGCAATATTTATCTTTTGAAATATTATATCTGCAGCCTGCATTAGTGGATATATTAAGTTTGCAGATTGCATAGATTCTTCATATTTCCTTCCCATAATTGTAACAGATCTTAATAATCTATTTAATGTAGTATTTTTTCCAATTTTAATTACTTCTGCCCAATAATCATTATTATATATCTCAGATGCCAAAACAAATTTTACTTTACCAGGATCCCCACCTAAAGATTTTATTGTTTGTTTCATTGCTTCAGTAAAATATCCCTTTGCAATCCTTTTAATTACTTCAGGATCCCCACCCAATTTATTATTTATTACTGAATGCCAATCTGCTAAAAATATTTCTGTTTCTGCAAAATTCATAAAATCAATTAATTTATATCCAGATACAACTGCAGTACCCAAATGAACGTATCCGGATATTTCATATCCTATATAATGTCTAAAATTATTTATTTTATTTACTTTTTCTTCGCCCAATACTTCTATTGTTGGCTTTTTCCATAAAAGTAATTTTATAATATTCCTATCCATCATAATTATTTATAACAAAAATTTTTGCCTTTTTAATACCGATCCATAATTAAATTAATTCCAAGAAAAATTTATTAATCATACCGAAAATGGTAATGCTGAGGGCCCATTTATATAGAAATTCTTCAATACTTCCCATACCTCAAAGAAATCGAATATTTCATTTTCAACCATCTTTTTTAATATCTTAGCCCTATAATCTAATATTTGATATATTTTTCTTTTATCATCAATTTTCATTAATGGTGCAATTTTCTTTTCCAATATATAACTATTATATTTTCCAATAAACATATGTTTATCCTGTACAGAATTCCATGTAAATACATTTCTAACAGCAACTTTCTTTAATTCTGCAATATATTTTTCTATTTCATATATATTTGTTACTCTTCTTTCATATCTTCCCTTCACTGTTACAGATGTTGTAAATACAGCAATATTTAAGTTATCTATAAATGTAATTGGAATATTTATTGGTTCTCCGGTCAATCTTTCTATTAATGAAACTATATTACCTGAGTGGAATGTTGTCATAACAGGATGACCTGTTTGCATTGCCTGGAATGCTACATAACCTTCTTTACCTCTTATCTCACCTATTAATATATAATTTGGTCTAGATCTTAATGCTGCTTTTAATAGATCATACATTGATACATCTGCACTTTTTCCAACTTCTCTTGTAATTAACCTTTGCCATATATTGTGTGGTATATTTAATTCAGGAGTATCTTCTACAGAATAAACCTTTGCATCAGGTTTAATAAATGTAGCTAATGCGTTTAATAGTGTAGTTTTTCCCGATGCTGTTTCTCCAGATATTACTATGTTCATTCCATTTTCAATTGCTAACCATAAATAAGCAGCTTCTTCTGGGGAAATTGTACCAAATGAAATTAGTTGTGTTATACTCAATGGTTTTGTAGAGAATTTTCTTATTGTAAATGAAGATCCGTGCAAAGATATATCTTTACCATATATAAAGTTAACTCTTGAACCGTCTGGTAATATTGCATCAACTATTGGTCTTGTTTCTGATGCAGGTCTATCAACTATTTGTGAATATTTAATTATATATTTATTTAAATCTTCCTCATTTTTAAATCCCCTATTTGTTTTAAGCATTCCAAATATTTTATGTACAACATAAATTGGACCTAAACCTAAAATATGTACGTCCTCTAAATAAGGATCTCTTAAAAATGGTTCTAAATATCCATAACCAAATCTTTCCCTAATTAAATAATATAATAATTTATCATATTCTTCTTGATTTTTTATATATACTTTATCAGAAAATAATCTTCTTCTCTTAAAATCAATAACCCTATTAAAAAGATCAATTATGTATCTTTTCACTTCTTCAACATTATTAAAGTTAATGTCTTCTATTGCATATTTAACAATTTTTGTTTGTATTTGTTCTAATTTTTTCTTTTCATTATCATTTAATTCTGGTTCTATTACATTATATAATGCTTCTCCAGATGGTAATTTATATATATGAATAAATATTGGATCTCCAACAGGATATAATATATTAAATTCAGTTCTAGATCTTAAAGAAAAATCTAGAGAAGTCATCCATTCAGGAGGTCCTATTTTTAATGATATTTCATTAATATAATTTCTAAGATGTTCATATTTATTTAATGCTTCATCAAATGATGTAGTTATATCATTAGTTATTACTTTTGTGTTTTCTCTTTTTATTATATATTCCTGTTTTGTTTCTTGTATTTGTTCAGGCATTATACATATGAAGATATTTCAATTATTAGCCCTATATTTGGCTCTACTCTGAATGGTATTAATGTATTATATACCCCCATTGGATATCTAAATCTTTTTATTTCTATTATTTTTAATAATGATGATTCTCCAATAGAAGAAAACCTTAAATTAAAGTATATATCTGCAATTCTCCTTATATTTCTTACAAAGAACTTATTTATTTCTGAAGGATTGTATGTTAAAATAATCGTTTTATCTAAATTTTTTATTTTACTTAAAAATTCAATTAATCTTACTGAATCCATCTTATTTAATCCATCTATTAATGGATATGATAAAGAATCCAATATTATTAACTCATTTTCTAATAATTTTCTAGATTTTTCTTTTGTTAATTCAAATATTAAATTCTCTCTCTCCTTTATTCTGTTAAATAAATTTAGTGTTGGTATAAATAATAATTTTTGATTTAGTAGATAATCTTTTATATCATAACCTAAAGATTCCATTTGTTTAATAAAATCTACAACAGATAATTCTGTAGAAATATATGTTGCAGTATGATTGTTTAATAAAGCCCCATATAATATTCTCTGACATATAATACTTTTTCCAGTTCCATTTTCTCCTTCAATTATAAATATACTACCTTTTGGAATTCCACCCCCAATTCTATTTGAAAATTCATCCCTATCTAAATAGATATTAATATATTCTGCCATTGTTAGCTGAGATAATATAAAGAAGATTGGCCATTACAGAATGTTACTGTTAAACGATCCCCTGTATTCACTGGATAACTTATATTCAATTCTATTGTATACTGATTTAATACTTTATATGTGAAGTTAACTACTGTATTTCCAACTTTTATACTATTTATACAATTTGAAGGATCAATATTTTGTACTAAATATAATATTGAATAGTCACCAGAGTTATAATGGTTTATTATATAACTTACCTGAGTTCCATGTGTTGGAGTTGTTATATTTGATATTCCATCTGCAATTATTTTTCCTGCTGAAGAGTAAAAGTTAAAAAATGTACTTAATACTAGATATCCTGTTATAAATAAAATAAACACATATATTAATTCCCTTATCATCTTTTTATAGGTGATATATAACCTTTCTGAATTAGCTCATTATACAAATCCTTTAATCTTTCTATACTATTTGAACTATTTATTTGAGCCAATTTTGATATTATATATAAACTTACTATGTGATCCATTGGTAATAGTTTTTTATTTTCACCTTCAACATTTTTCAATCCATTTAAATATTCCTTTAATTTTATTTTTACCTTTTCGGTTATCCAATTGATAGATTCATAATAATCTAATGCATTATCTACTTCTTCTATATTTGATTTTTTAACTAAATATGCCAACCAACCAATTACAATTGAAGAAGTAGTTGGATTATCATCAAGCTTGTTCAATGGTAATATATTATTTTCTGAATTTTCTATCTTTTTTTCATTTATAACTTGAACATTCGATATTTCTTCCTTTTTTTCTTCTTCTACAAACGGATTGTAATTTTTTATTAACATTTCATATACAGAAAAAACTTTTTCTAAGTTATTTTTAATGCTATTTATTTCATTTTGATGACTTTCTACTATAGAGTTTATATTTGATATATTGCTAGAAATTTCAGACACTTTATTCTCCAATTCTCTCACACTTTTAGCTAAACCTTCAATAGAGTTAATAATATTTTTTATTTCTGATGTATAATTTTGGTTTACAATATTTTGTTGAGGTATAAAATTAATGTTTTGAACATTTTTGTTGTCATTTTTCTTTTTAAATATGTTAGAGAAGATACTCATACAAATTTTAAATATTCCAAAATATATAAGTTTTATAACTATTCTTAATAATCATTATTGATAATGAGAGTTAAAAAGGCGGATCATATTAGTGTACCATCTATAGGTATTGTAATGCATATGTTTGAAGATTTTCTTGTAGCAAGTGAAAGTGAAAAAAATAATATTGAAAAAATGAATATTGATATAAAAAAATATTATGTAGAGTTACCAATTATTACTCCATATTTTATAGAATATGATAATAAAATAATTATTAGTTCTAGTGCTCCTGAAAAATTAAAGGAAGTATTAAAGAAACATTTTGATATAATTGAAATAGATTTTACGGAAAATTTAATAGGAAATATATTTTTAATTGGTAAGAATGGGATAATTTATTCTCATGGAAAAGAAAAAGATGTAAAAAAGATATCTGAAAAATTATCTCTACCAGCATATAAAATAAAAACAAAATATCTTTTTGGAAGCATATCTAAATTATATAATAATAAATTATTAATAAGTCAGGAATTAAGTGATAAGATAATAGAAAAAGTAAGAGAAATTACAGGATATATTGTAGATATAGGATCAATCAATTTTGGAAGCCCATATTTAAGATATGGGATAGAAATTAATAAAGAATATTTAATAATTGGAAAATATTCTACAGGTCATGAAATTGTTAAGGTTGAGGAGTTTTTTTCATAGATATTTGATTTATTTTCGTTCTTATTTCATTTAAATCTTGATTTAGTTTATTTATTATATCATCTATTAGTTTTAAAACATCATCTCTACTCTTTTCAATAAATATATTTCTTCCTATATTTATTAATAAGTTTTGGTCATCTTTTATTGATCCCCTAACAAATATCAATCCTCCTAAATTTATATACGTATCTTCTTGTTTTTTTAGTTCGTTAATAAAACTCTTTATTAATTCATATTCCAGTATTTTACTTTGTATGGCTTCTAGTTGACTATATAAAAATTCTAATAGTTCATTAGAATTTTCCATTTTTGATATATGCTACAAATTTCCTTAAATTTTTATCTTTTATATCATTTTCGCTAATTTCTTCAATTTTTAATATTTTTATTCTATTTCTTTTTACCTTATAAGCACTTCCAAATAATGAATATATCCTTTCTAAAACATCTTTTTCATTTATTCCTAATAATTCTTTTGAAAATTTATAAACAACTTTTCTTTTTGTTAAAACACCTTCTTTTTTCTTTAAATTTCTTAAAATTTTTGTTTTGAATATTAATCCTTCAACTCTATATATTTTTACTTCCATCTTAGTTTTTTGGTAATAAAGATATATATTCTATGCCTATTTTTTCCGGATTTCTTGGTGGTCTTATCGCTTTTCTTAATATTAATAATCTTTTCTTTGCTCCTATTACAGAACCTTTTAACATTATATATGTATTCTTTACAATTCCATAATGTGGCCAGCCAGAGCTTGGGTTTATTTCATTATAATTATCAGAAATCTTTATTATTAATTTGTTATATTCTGTTCTTCTAAAGAATCCATATTGACCCGGCATTGGTGTTGTTGGGAATATTCTCTTCATTCCTCTTGCCCCTCTAGCACCTACATGTCTTACAGATTTACTTCTTTTTACCTCTCTATCCTGAACTGTTATTCCAAATCTTTTTACTTCTCCTTGGAATCCTTTTCCTTTTGTTACTCCAATTACATCCACATATTCTCCTTCTTTAAATATATCACTTATTTTAATTTGATTTTCTAACAAACTTTTTGCATAATTAAATATTTCTTTAATATTGTTTCCTCCAATCGGTATTTCAAATATTTCTGGTTTTTTCTTTTTAATTGTTGTTAGCCATGGTTGTGTATATACAATTAATTTTATTATTGAAACTTTATCTAATATTTGTTCAGCATCTTGAATATCTTTTTCTAAATCTTCATTTGGCTCTAATGTTTTTATTTTTCTTTTAACATATTCATCAAAATTATTAGAAATAATATCCTTTAAGGATAGAAGTCCTTTATTTGGATCCTTTTTATATAATCTAATTCCAAGAACTTTTAACGGCGGTGTTTCTATAATTGATACAGGTACATATTTTCCCTCTTTTGTTAAAATATGTGTCATACCAACTTTATATCCAGCAAATGCAACCGGTTGAATATTATTAATAGAAGGCCAACTCTTAATTATCGGATAAATTCTTTTAGCTCTTACTCTTGGCCAAAATTGCATAGATACTGCTCTAGGTTTGTGTCTACCATGCTGTGGCATTTTTTAATATGTTATTAAAAACTCTTTTAAATTTTTGAAAAATCTTCTATTTTTAAGGGACCGTAGGCTAGTGGTAGGCTCCTGGGTTTGGGTCCCAGGGA
>JAPYVP010000020.1 GCA_028276785.1 Candidatus Nanopusillus sp.
AACATATATATTCCAAGTACAATCAGTGAATTCAGTATCTGGTTCAGCAACATTATATAATTATGTTACTGGACAAACTATAACAGTATACAATGGTGTACCATTTACTGTTGGATCAATAACATTAGTACCAACCATATCTTCGTCTGGTGTATCATTCTCTGGTTCTACATTATATTCTTCAGATAAAGGTTTGACATTATATGAAGGATATAATAAATATATAAAAGTAGGAGCAAATAATACAACTGCACCATTCCATGTAAATGTAACTTTCTATAACGACTATGGCAATTCAAGAGTTTCTAATATTACAGTGTCATTAAATTGTAGTAGTGCTGGTAGTGGATTTAGTTTAAATATTCCATTTAGTTTGGTAACAATTGGAAGTAATACATATGCATACTTAGATAACAATGGTGTATATGTAGTAGAAACTACATCCTCATCATCTAACCCAACAATACAATTATATGCACCATCACAACCATTGACAATTAATGTAGGATTGGTACCAACAGGATCTACATTACCATCTTCAACAACACAAACATCAACTCAACAAACAGTAACACAGACAGTAACAGTACAAGTACCATCTCCAGTAGCATTAATTGGAAAAGTAATATTAGATTCACAAGTAACACCAACAATGAGAAACTTAGTATTAGTAGGAGGTCCAGCAGTAAACACCTTAACAGCACAAGCAGTAATACAATATGTATCAAGCATGAATTCAGCATTAGGTCAACAATTAGCATCATATGCTAATAGTCATAATGGATATATATATGGTTCAGAATTACAACCAGTATTACAACAATTAGGAATAAACTTCGGACCAGGTACAGCATTAATAATGTCATCAACACTATATCCAAACACATTAGTAATATTTGGATGGTCAGGAGATGATACAACACAAGCAACACAATTATTCGCAAACTACTTAGTAAATGGAGTAAGTGCAAATGTATTTGATAGTGCAACAGTAGTAGGAGTAAATACACAACAAACAGTAAGCGGATATCCATCAGCAACAAAACTACAGTAAAGGCTTTTTCCTAACTTTTTCTTTTTTATGGATGAAGATATAAAAGAAGCCATCAAAGATCTTATAATATTAATCATATCGTTGGGGTTAGTAATTTTCGCATATTGGTTATCACTTTTATAAATATTATCTTATAAATCATTTATAAATGGATATTGATTTTGAGGAGAATATTACGGATTATATTAGAAAAATTATAAAGGAAAATTATAGGATTGATAAAAGAGGTTTGCTAGAATATAGAGATATAAAAATAATAAAAAATTATGTAAAAAATGCGGAAGGATCTTGTTATTTAGAACTTGGAAAAACAAAAGTTTTGGCCGGTGTAAAATTAGAAATATCAGAACCATTTCAAGATAATGAAGATTCAGGTATTCTAGTAACGACAGTAAATTTGTCTCCAGTTTCTGATATTAATGTTGATCTAGGACCTACGGGAGAATCTATAGAATATTCAAGAATTGTAGATAGAGTATTGAGAGAATCTAGATTTATTAATGATAAAGAATTAGTAATAGAGCCAGGTAAATATGTATGGTCTGTATTATTAGATATATATGTATTAAATAATGATGGGAACATAGTTGATGCATCAACTTTAGCATCTGTATGCGCATTAATGAATACACATTTTCCAGAATTAATTAAAGAAAATGGAGAATATAAGATAAATCCAAAAAATAAAACAAATAAAAAATTACCATTAAATAAAAATATTCCTGTAATGGTTTCATTTGCAAAAATTGATGATAAATTTGTTGTAGATCCAAATAAATATGAAGAAGAAGCTGCAGACATGATTATACATATTGGGTTATCAGATAAAATAAATGCATTACAAACAAGAAAATCAGGTTCAACATCCTTAGAAGAATTTAATAATTTATTATCGGAGGCAGAAAAGTTTAAAGATTATTTATTAAAGAAAATACAATGAAAGATATTTCTAAGTTTGCTTTGGCTAGATTAATTGGTGCGAGAGCATTACAAATTGCAATGGGAGCTCCAATGATGGTAAAATTATCTAAAGAAGATTTGGAAAGAATAAGATATAATCCAGTAAAAATTGCCGAGATAGAATATGAAAAGGGCGTTTTACCACTAAAGGCTGTTTTTAAGAAAATTAAACCGTAATATTATATACTTCATATTCCATAATTTTAAGTAAATCTCTTTTTGAAATCCTCAATAAATGATAATGTGATCCGCCTCCACAATATATTATTTGATCATCATCTAATTCAATTATTTTCTTATCAACAATTGTTCTTATCTTTTGCTTTAAACCTACTGGAGGGACCCCTCCAATGTCATATCCTGTAATTTCTTTTACTTCTTTTGCCTTAGCCAATCTTACTTCATTACAATTAAAATATTTCTTTATTTTATCTAGGTCAATCATATCTTTTCCCAATAAAAAACATAATAAGGGTTTATTATCACAAATTAATAGAATACTCTTTGCAACAACCCCATTAGTATGTTCTTCAGCATTTTTTGCAGACATAACAGGTTTCTCATATTTAATAATTTGAAAGGGTACACTTAACTTATTTAAATAATTTTCTAAATATTTTTCATCTAATAGGTTCTTTTCCATAAAAAATATTTCACTATAACATTATATAGACTTTATCTAAATCTTAAATGTTATATATGCTTGTAATGCCGAACGTTTGGCAACATTGGTTCCAAGTTGTGTTAATTTATATTTATTATTGCCATATGGTACCTTTTCAATTAAACCAGAATTAATTAAAGGTATTATTGACACTTTCTGTTTATATAGTTCATAATCTTCCAGTAATCTTGTAATAGTTTTTCCACTTGGATAGTGGTTTTTACATTTTTCGTTTATTTCACATGATAAAGTATAATCATATAAAATTAATAATGGTAATGCATATTGTGTACCCAAAATTACTGGTGTAAAACTTTTTGTTGGATTATTAATAAATAGTATTTCTGCGAGAGGGTCCGTATTTCTTGTTGGTTTGGGAAAACCATATGTCTTAACAAATTCCAATAAACTATCCAAAGCTCTACTTGTAATATACTTCATATCAACATTTTTAATACCAATTCTATAATAATCTCTTAAAATATCTTCAATAATATTCTTTTCATTTTGGAATCTTTCATATAAGTCTTTTCCTTTAGGTGTAGCTGTACAATGATTATTATAACATTCTATCAATCCTGCACGCTCCAGTTCATCCATTTCGCTTCTATATTCGATAGATTTTGATAATTTTTTACATCCTCCCAATATTTCCAAAATTTCTTTAACAGGACTGTATTCTTCTAATTTTGATAAAATTGATGTTCTACTTTTATAAGAATCTATAGCAAGCTTTAGTGCCATATTTGGTAGGTAAGATGGTAACTTTTTCTTCATAGTCATTACTATTATATAGTAAAAAATAAAAATATATCATGATGTGTTTTGTATTAATAGTTAAAAATTTTTAGTTAAAAAATTTTTGTTTAGGCTGCTATTGGAACCTTATATTTTCTTCTAAATATCTATATGCTATTACTAAATTTTTTATTATATATTCTGAAACATTATATCCATATTCAGTTAATTTATATCTAGACTTCTTCTCATAACCTCTTTGAGTTACAAGATTATATGTTGATAAGTATTTAGCATCAATCTTCCATCCAAATTTATTATAACAGTCCATGGACAATTGGTTACGTAGATAATATCTAATATCCTTTAATGATAATGCCCAATTCCTGCATTTGTTACACTTATTTTCTCCATTATATAGGACTAATAAAATGAATCCATATCTTCCAATAAGTTTTGGGGTCAGTGCTTGTTTATTATAATTTTCATATATCACTTGAAAAATTGGGCAGAGATGATATCTAAATGAATTATCATTTACAATTAATTCGTTACATAACATCTTCAAAATTTTATCTAAATTTAAATTTCTATGATCTACATCATAATAATATTTGCTGTATATATCTATTTCTTTTTCAAGTTTTTTAGCGATATCTTTGCCAATTTTTGACAAAATATATTTATTTTCAAGAATATACAGTATTCTTTTTTTATGAAGAACATTGATATCTCTACTATTATTTATATTAAGTTTAGAATCGGGAGATTTATATAATTCTATAATTATATGTAATATGTTTTCTTTTTCTACTGCAGCTTTTATTATTGGAATACCTTTAGAATATCCATATAATATCAGTGATAATAATTCAGAATCTAATATGGAGAGCACCATTTTTTATAGAATAAATTTTGATTTTGGACTATTAAGGTATATGTACAGATCACTCATATAATTACATTTTAATGATAAAAATTATAAAGATGGGACCGCGGGGATTCGAACCCCGGACCTCCGCCTAGTCAGGGCGGCATCATAACCACTAGACTACGGTCCCTTTATTTTCTCCAATTCTTTCATTAATTCTAATGCCTTTTCTATATCTTTCTTTATCATTATTTTTATTTTAACTATTTTCTTAAATGTAGATAGGACAACTTTTAAACTTTTATCATAAATCCCCATATATTGATTTAGCTCCATATTTAATTTTATATAAGCATCATGATCGAGTTTACCAATATTTTTGGCAGATTCGTTTAAATAATTAAATAAATTGTTCTCAGATTCAAACATATTTTTATATGCTTCATTAAATTCATTTATATATTTTTCATCTTTCTTTTTTAATGTATAAATTTTCTCCAAAATTTTAACAACTTCTTCATATACATGTTCTTCTAACTTTTTTGATTTTATACCTTCCTTTAAATACTTAATAGTTTCTTTAGATAACCCTCCCCCTTCTGATTTAACTTCTTCTTTATCTTTCTTCATAATTATATAAGAATCTTTAGTATTATATAAGGTTTATCTTATTATTTTAAAATCTTGATAATTATTAATTTCTATCTCTTTTATATCAATTTTATCAACTCTAGCTCTTTCAGGTCCCTTTTTACATAATTCAATCATCTTATTTATATTATCTTCATCCCCTTCAAAAACAGCTTCTACAGTTCCATCTGGATTATTCTTTACATATCCTTTAACATTTAATCTTTTAGCATGTAAGAATACAAAATTTCTAAACCCAACACCCTGAACTTTTCCATATATAGTTACTTTCACAGCTTTCATTACTTTATAATTTATAAATATTTTTAAATATCTAATATTGATGGAAAGTCGGAATGAGTGAATTTATGATGAAAACTTTGTTTATAAAAGATATTTTAAAAGAAGATTTTTTGGGTAAGGAGGTTAGTATAAAGGGATGGGTTTATAGAATGAGGGATATGAAGGATAAGATATTCTTTGTAATAAGAGATTCTACAGGAATAATACAAGCTGTTGTAAAAAAAGAAAATGTTGATAGAAAAACATGGGAAGATGCAACAAAATTTCAAATTGAAGGTTCTTTAGAAGTAAAAGGAATATTAAAAAAAGATGAAAGGGCACCTGGTGGATATGAAATAGAAGTAAAAGAAATAAGAGTATATGATTATGGAAAACCTTTTCCATTAAAAGGGGATGAAGATGTAGATACAATACAAAAGTATAGACATTTATGGATAAGAACTAGGTGGTTTATAGATGTATTGAAAATAAAGCATAGTTTAATTGTAAATCTTAGAGAATGGTTTATAAAGGATGGATGGTATGAAGTAACACCAGCAATATTGGTTGGAAATGCTGCGGAGAATACTACAGAATTATTTGAGGTGAAATATTTTGAAGATAAGGCATATTTATCACAATCTGCACAATTATATTTAGAAGCATTAATATTTTCATTAGAAAAGGTTTATTCATTAACACCATCATTTAGAGCAGAATTATCTAGAACTAAGAGGCATTTACATGAATATTGGCATTTTGAAATTGAAGCCGCATGGTATCATTTGGAAGATATTATTAAGGTTATGGAGGAATCATTAAAATATTCAATTGAAAAAACAATTGAGGAAAGAAAATCAGAATTTGAAGAACTAAAAAGTATTACTGGAAGAGATGTAAATGAATTAAAGCAATTTGTTGAAAAACCATGGAAGATTATTACATATAAAGATGCAATAAAGAAATTGCAAGATCTTGGTGTTAATATAAAATATGGAGATGATCTTGGATCTGATGAAGAAAGATTATTAACAGAACAATTTGATGTACCAATATTTGTTACATATTACCCAAGAGAAGTAAAGGCATTTTATATGTACGAAGTTGAGGATGGAACAGTAAAGAACTTTGATTTACTTGCTCCAGAGGGATATGGGGAAATAATTGGTGGATCCGAAAGAGAGTGGAGGTATGATATATTAAATAAAAAGATTAAAGAGTGGGGATTGGATAAATTAAAAGTTAAAGTTGGAAATGAGGAAATAAGTGCGTATGAATGGTATGAAGATTTAAGAAAATATGGATCTGTTCCACATTCTGGAATGGGGTTGGGTATTGAAAGATTCTTAAGATGGGTATGTAAATTGGATCATATTAGAGATACACAACCATTCCCGAGATTAAGGGGTAGCTGGCTATATCCATAGTTCTTATCTATATACTATTTTTATTCCTAAAAGCTCTAATATTAATTTTTGATGATTTTTTATAAAACTTTCTGCATGCTCTATTATTTTTCCATAAGCTTTTTCATGATGATCTATTCCCCAAACAACAATTGTATGCGTATCTTTAAATACAGAGAATATAATCCTTATATCTCTATTTACTCTATCTGAAAACAGATCAATTATATGTTCTCCAATTTTTATTTTTCCTTTTAATTTTTCTGTTTTTCCTTTAAGTTCTCTAAGTGATTCAAGTCTGTCAAAAACTATTTTGTATTGTCTATTTAATTCTTTTTTGAGATCCCTTATCCATTCTTCCATAAATTTTATATTATTTTTAACTTTATCATAATCTATTAACTTATTGTCAAATAATATTAAAATTTTGTATGTTCTATGAAGTAATATTGCCATATCGAAAAAAGGTCTTTGTATAATTATAAATTTTTAAGTATCATATTAATAATATTTTTAAGTATTTTTATAATAATTGCCCTTTATGGGTAATAAAGAAATCTTATTTAAAAGACTGGATGAGATACTTATGGGAATGTATGAATATTCTACTATTTTAGGTTACTGGGGAAAATATGTTTGGATTATTATATATCCAGGATATGGATATAGTGCGAGAAGTTTTGTTGCCGATCCAGATAAAATACATAAATTTGAAAGCCAAAAAGTTTGTAATTCATGTTATGAGGATATACATATTAGTGAGTATGATCCTACAACTAATAATTATAGTATTTATATCAATAGAAATATAAATATAGTAAAGAAAAATAGCAAAGAAATAAAAGAGCTAATAAGGAATATAGAAATTCCTGGTATTGATGTATTTAATATGGTTATAAACCGATATTTAGATCCTTCAAAAAATTATTCAAAATTGTTAATATACTTCAAAAGAGATATATCGGATGAAAAAAAGATACTTGAAGAAATTAAGAGAAGCATTATTTTTGGACAATTTATTCCAGGTAGGGGAAGTAAATATGAAGAACGACCAGTTTTTAGATTTACATCTTTAAAAGGAAGCAAAACGAATATATATAATGGAGGAATTAAATTAGATTTTCCAGACTATTACAGATTTAGTTTTATAATATATGGATAACAAATTATGAGAAAATTTTTTCTAGATTTTCTTTAAATTCTCTCGCAGTTTCTTCAGGTACTGATGAAACAACGTATTCAAAATGGCAAATTTCCATATAACCAATATCAAACATAGGCCTCTGCGATATTTTAATAACAGGATATGATCTAGATTCTTTTAATAATGTTGTATCAAATATAACTAAATTAAAATTCTCATATAATTTTTCATATATAACCAAAATATTATATAAATTTTTAATAAATTCTTCAAATTTATTCTGTGATAAGAAAAATATTCCAAATGTATCAACATATCCAATTAATTCATTATTCCTAAATGGAGCAAAAGATGACCATAATTTAATTAATCCATCCAATATTATTCTTTCATTTAATTGCTTTTCAAAGTTAAAATAATCTTCTATAAAGAATTTCTTATATTTATCAAAATATTTGCTAGATTTATTTAAATAAATTTTAAAATAGTTTGTTGGTTCATTTTCAATCAATATTTGAAAATGTAAATGTTCTTGTGATGCGCCTGCAGAAAATCCTTTATTTAGATTAATAAATAAATATTTATAATCTTCTTCAGGTGTTCTTTCATAAAATTCTTTTATCAACATAAATGAATTATAAAGATCTAAATAATTTATCTGAGAAAAGCTCTTTACATGTTTTTTATAGTTTGGAACTAATACTGCATGATACTTTCCATATGGGTATTTATTTGAAAAAAGAACAGAATCTCCGATATACATTTTCTTTGAAAATTCAAAATCAGGTGTTTCATTATCGGGATCGCAAAAAGGACATTTTGATTTTTTTGAATATATTCTACCAAAATTTCTTGGCTTATTTTTTATGGATTTATTTATTCTTATTTTGAAATTAGTTATTGGATCAATTCTTTCTTCAATTATAAATCTCTCAAATTCATTATTAAATAAATTCTTTACACTATATTCTTTTGATATTAATTTTAAATCTTCATTATATATTTTTTCCATTTTTTAGTTAAGATCTTTGGTAAATAAAAATATTTGAAATTATAGATGACGACATTGAATATAGAAATAAAATTTTTCTAACAGTGTTGAGGTTTATATGAATTGCTACCAAAATGTTAGAACTATGGACAACTTTAGTCATGAATGTAAATACACACTTGAAATTATAAGAAATTATTATATACCGTTAGATAATCGTGGAATAGAACTTTCTAAGCTTTATGAAGTAGCATATGGATATGTAGATAATATATCTCCCGTAGTTGAAGGTAAACCAAATAGATATTTTAGAATAATTGTTGATATTGAAAGATCAATAATACATGATGATGATTTAAACAGCAAGCTTGATTGGATACTTAATGTATTTGATGGTGTATATGGTGGTCTTATTGGTGAAATGCGTGTATTAGTTAATAATCTTTCTACAATTATTGATAATGGTAAAGAAAAAGTGGAAATAACATCATATAGAGTGAAGATTAAAGCATCCGAGAATGAAAATCAAACATACGAGCTGGAAATAATTGGTAAAAATAATAATAAAGAAAAAGATATTTTAATAAGGTTAGATACAAACAAATACTATGTTAACATGGGGTATTTAAAGTCAACAAATGTGGAAGAGGTTATAAAATGCCTTATAGACATATTAGGATCTTATACGAAGATAATATTTACAGGATTAAAACATTTAAATTTTTATAATCATGAATTAGTTAATTCTCTTTCTATAGAAGTATCTTCAGCTTGGGTTGGGGAAAGATTGGGATTATCAGAACAAGAATTTAAATCAATGTTTTTATATGGACTTAATCATAAGATAAAGATCGAAGAAATAGAAGATAGATTAATACCTCCTCATAAAGATATTGATGAAATAGAGAGGAATGTACCAAGGATATATGTTGACAATGTGCGTGTACAAGTTAAATATAATGAAGATAAAATAATACGTGAAGATGATGTTTATGTATTTTATAATATACATAATTGTAGGAAATTGTGTGGATGTAAAAACTTTATATGTTAATCTTTATATAGTAATATAAAAATATTTTCATAATTATAGATCATGGAAGATATAAAGAAGCTTATAAAAAATTTAGATAAACTTGCTAATATAATTATAGAAGGATATAAATCACATGAACCTATTTATCGAAATCTAGAATGTATAATAGAAAAGGGTGAGTATTCTTGTAAAATTCTTAACTCTATCGATATAAAAAGAAGAGAAAATATAATAGAAGCTATGTTAAATGTATGTAGTTATATTACTGAAGATAATGGTAGTTGTAATTTAATAATACATAATTATTCTGGAACATCAGAAATTACTAGAAGAAAAATAGAATTTACATTAGATGAGATAAATAGAATTAAAATAATTAAGTATTATAAGCCATATACTATTCTTATTGAAGGTTTAAAGTATATAAAAGGTTTAATTCAAATATCTGTTTATATAAGCTATTAATTTTTATCGATAGTTCGATTTAAATTTTATTATCCCAAAAAAGCCAATAATCTTTGTTCAGGATGATCGCTAACGATTCTAGAAAACATCATAATATTTTTCTCAGTAGATAAATCGTATTTAATTATCTTACCTTCATATACATCATAAGTTATTAATGTAACAATATTATAGCCACTGCTGCGATTATACATAGATGATAAAGATAGAATTATATTTGGTACTGGCACGCATTTATCTTTAATCTGATATTGTCCTTGTTTGGTATTGGTATATTCTATTTACTTGGTAGCTCCCAATTACAATCAGTTATATCCCCATTGTCCAATTTAACTAATATCTCTCAAAGCTTTAACT
>JAPYVP010000004.1 GCA_028276785.1 Candidatus Nanopusillus sp.
TTGATTAAACGCTGTATTATATGCATTTATGTATGATTTTACAAATATTGGTTCTCCTGTTATTGTATTTTTAGATACTGGTGGGTTTGGTAGTATTGCATATGCACTTTTTCCATCCCAGCTATATCTTTCTGAAGCGAGCGAATAATTAAATATATTTCCATTCATTAAGAAAAATATATTCATATTATCATATGCTTGGAACCAATTATATAACCAAAATACTCCAAATTGATAATAATTTGAATTATTTTGTTGATCTGGTGGCATAAATGGGAAATAGTCTTCTCCTTCATATCCTCGTATATTTCCAGTATTATCCTCTACAAAGAAATATTTTAGTTTCCAACAAATTGGGGGAATATTCAAACAAGTGAATGAATACCATCCAGATCCTGAATAATAATAGTTCCAATACTGATTATATGAATTTGTAGCTGGATTTTTTGTATATTGTGTAGTTAAAAAATATCCTATAGTATCATTATATTGCAATATTCCAACATAATAACCCGCACTATTTCCCGGTTTTGCACCCCCTGGTACCCAACCATATTCATACATAAACATTGGAAAATTAAGTGGTAAATATGTTCCTCCCCCAACCCTTATTCCTATATCTTCATTTCCAGTAGAAACACACTCTCCTCCTACTGAACATACTTGATTTTTATTATGATTATAATCATTATAATTATTTACAGTATTTATTTTTAAATTACTATTATCTGCAATATATGATAATACTACTGCATGTGAAACAAAATTATTCTCATGAGGATCTAACCAAGGTATTCCAGAAAAGTATGCAAATGTTTGTAATCCCAATCCATTACGTGATTTAGATAATTGATAAAATGTATTTTTTAAAATATCAGATGTAATTAATGCATAAGATCCTTGATCTGTTCCATTAACCATTAATAATCCTTTAAAAGGTCTATCAATTACAATATCTATCATAGCAGTTCCATTTAAATAAACATTTACATTATTATATGGGAGTAATATGTTATTTTGTTGAAATAATATATTATTATTTTGATAACATCTTTTATATCTACTGATATCGCAATTATCCGAAGGTATCATCTCTACCCAATATGCATTATTATCTGGATATGGATAGAAATTTACATATATTGGAAATACATTTAATCCATTATCATACATAACTGCTGAAGATGGGTTATTTGGATTTAAAGCTTCTGGAGCACCACCAATTGTTCCATTTAAATGCGGTAATAAATTCTCATCACTAAATCCAACAAATAGTGATATAATATTACAACCAAAATTATTATTATATAATGAAGGGACATTTAATAGATTAATGAAGAAATAATAATTCCCATTATATTCTCCAGCATACCATGAAGGTAATGCATAATATTTACCTTTATAATTAAGTATAAATACTACATTATCCCCAACATATGGAGATCTTTTAATATAATTATTTAGCGGAGGACCAATTATAACTAATATATTTTGGAAATCATCCATAACATATCCACCATTATTTGATAAAGGTATAGCTAAATATGTTCCATTAATAATTTTTACATTATTTATTGTATAATCATAATATTTAGAATTTGGATAAGAATTTCCTAATAAAGATATTGCTGGAGTTATATTTATATATAAAGGTTCATTTAAATAGAAATTTTGTATATTTTGGCCATTATTTGATTTACATAATATACAAAAATATACAAAATCACCTGCCCGATATCTTACACGATCATTTCCTACAATACTACATTCATATGTATTTCCATTATATGTATATTTAACACTATTTCCTTCAAAAGTATTATTTGATATATTAATTACGGATTCTATATCAACATTATTTAATGATTCTATACTATAAGATCTTGAACTAATATTTGTTATATTTGGAGGATTTATTTTTAATACATTAACACTATTATTAACTCCACTATAAGTATTTGTAATATTATAATATATATTCCAATTGTCTTGATCTACAATAAATGAAGGAACATATTGTATAATAAATCCATTTTGATAATATATACTTACCATAATTGTAGAATTTATAGTATTCAAATTATTATTATCTTGATTATTTTGGGTATTTTGATCTTGTATAGAAATATAATATTGAGATGGATTATAAATATGGTAATATTTAAATATTGAAGTTAAAATAAATATAACTCCTGCAAGAATTATAATAAATATTGGAAGATAATATCCTATAAATAGCATAAGACTATCAAAAATTTTTCCTCTCATCTTATTATATCAGGAATTGATTGATTTGTAATATTATTAAAACTATTATTGATGAAATTGAATGATTGATTTGATGCTGTATTTCCACCCAAAAATATTTTATAACCAAACATAACTGCTAAAACCAATATAACCAGTGCAATAACTAAAATAATTACCATATCTATTGATATACTATTTTTCATATATATCTAAAAAATCTCATTAATTATAAATTTTATTCAAAAACTTTCTTTTTATAATAATACAAAATTGTTCCAAGATTAATAATTAATATTCCATCTGCTATAAGACAATATATACATATTGAATTAATTAAAAAGAACATAGTATATAATGAAAATATTACAAATATTATACCAATTGACCTATAAAATATATTATAAATTATTTTCAACATTTTCTTATACAACAAAAATATCAAAAATAAATCTATTATAAAATATACAATTGCGTAAATTCCCAAAGGTATTCCAAATAACTTTGAATATGGACTATTCAATACTTTTTCACAATCAATTAATGTATTATTAACGGAACAGAAATATGGTAATGAACTACTTATCAAAACAGTATATTCCAGATATATAAATACAATTATACCTATTATTGAGAATATTGTCAATAAAAATAATCTTTTATCAAATTTTAAGTTCATAAAAGTAAATAAATATTATAGATTTATAAATTTTTAAATAAATAAGCAAAAAATGGGAAAATATTACCATTTATCATTTGAAAAAGAAGAAATTAACAAAAAAATAAAATTAGAAGATGAAGATCCATTATTTATTATTAGTTATAACCCATCAGCATATTCTTTTAGATATACATTTCCATTATATTTGCTTTTTTGTATATATGGTATTGTATTTTCTATTTCAACATACTATAACCCAAACATAATGTCTTTTATTTTATTATTTTTTATTACTTCAATTTTATTCTATATTGCAATTAAATATTATGAAATAGCAAAGAATCGTTATATAATATTTACAAATAATAGATTAATATTACTTGAAAATGAAAATATAAGGTCAATAGATAATTCATATATAAATAATATAGAAATATATCAAAGTTTATATGAGAGATCTAAAAAATTATATACAATAAAAATATATACCAGTACACTCTTATTAAATAAAAATATAAGCTTAATAATTGAATTACCATTACTTAAGAAGGAAGATATGGAAAAAATAAGAGAAATTATTCTAAATAATATACCTAAGAAGCCTGAGCAGGCAAAACCTGTTCCTTAAATTTTTCTAAATGTGCTGGATGAACAATTATGATTTTTTCTTTTCCTTTATCATTTACTAAAACCTCATAACAACTTCCCCTCTTTCCCAAAATTATTCCAATCATTCCATGATATTTTGGATGTGGCATTGTTCTATTATATGAAGGATCTATCTTTATTACAACCTTATCGTTTATATTAAATTCTTGTAATATTTTCCTTATCTTTATTTTACCATGTTCTCTTATATGTAATGATAATTTATCCCTTGATTTTCTTCTCAACCCCTTTCCCTTTCTTGCAGTCATTAAATTAAAAGTTCATGATATATTTTTAAATAATATTTAAAAAGATATATAAATGGAAGTACTGAACAAAAAGATTATAACACCAGCAAATGTTAAAAGTATATTATTAAAAAATAAAGAAAAGAGAAATTTATTATATATAGAAGAAAGAACATTGAAATTCCTTAACGATACATATAAATTAGATGAAAATGAAGAAAAAGAAATATTGGAAGCTTTAAAAGATATAAATTTACCTGATGAGGTAAAAATACAAATATTAGAAATGTTGCCAAAAAATGAGGAAGAATTAAGAGTAGTATTATATACACATACTTTAAGCAAACAAGATATGGAAAAAATATTAAATGTAATAAAGAAATATGGATAGAAAGGAAGAGTATGCGGTTGTAATATATTATTTACCCGGGGGTGACCCCACAAAAAATATAAAAGAGCCAGTAGTATATGCAGTTGGGAGGGATTATTTCACATTATTATTATTAACATTAAAGCCAGGTGTTACAGTAAATTTATTTGAAGAACTATATGTTGGAAATAAACAAAGGGATAAAGTAAGATCAGTATTAAGAAGGTTATCATTTGATGAATTACCAGAAATTGCAAAAACAAATTTAGAAAAAGCAATAAAAGATTTAATAATAAAAAATGAGAAAAAATTTGTAGAATTCTTTAATAAAGCTGGTCCATTAAATATTAGAATTCATTCATTAGAATTATTACCAGATATTGGGAAAGTAACTGTACAAAAAATTATAGAAGAAAGGCAGAAAAAACCATTTGAATCGTTTAAAGATATTGAAGAAAGAGTAAAAGGAATTAAAAATGTACAAAATATAATTTATGAAAGAATAATAAGAGAGTTATCTGGAAAAGAAAAGACAAAATTATTCACTATCTAGCTTTATATTATTTAACTTTGCTTTTATCTTTAAATATTTTTCATAATTTGTTAGTTCAATATTGCTATTTTCTTTTATATTAACTAATAATAATTGCTTCATGAATTTTTTCCATTTTCTTTTATTCATTGTAACATTTCTTAAATGAGATTTCATAAAATGTCTACTATATTTTTTACTATTTACAAATATATGACCACATAATGGGCATTTAAATATTTCTCTTCCATTTCTGTCAATTTCCCTTATAGCATGTAGCATTTTTTATATATTTATGATAACCTTTAAAAATTATTTATTTTGGACTAAAAACATTGAATGATCAATATGATGTGGTTCTAATCTTACTTCTTTTATTATCTTTAATCCATAATCTTCTAATTCCTTTCTTACTGCCCTAAATATTTCTTTTGGATCCTTAGATACATCAATTGATCTAGCTTTTACCGCTAAAAACCCATATCCTTTATTCTTTAAATAATATTCTATATTTTTAATAAATATTTTTACCTGATGTGGTTGAGCAACGTCTTGATATATTAAATCAACCTTTGTAACAATATGTAAATATTCCCATGGCTTATCTGCATCTGCTAATATTCCAATGATATTTTTTCTATCATATAGTACCGGAACTAAATCCCTCAATATCCTTGAAGAAACATCTATACCAAATATTAATCCATTTTTATCAACTATATCAGAAATATGAGATGCTGTTGTACCAGAAGCAATACCTAAATATAATATTCTATCACCTTTATCAATTGGTACTTCTCCAATATTTTTCTTAATTGCTGCTGCTAATTTAGATCTATTTACAATCCATTCCCTATATTCTTCATTATTATATTTAATCAACTTCTCTTCATATACACTCTTCCCAGGTACTAAATTTTTTGTATATAATCTCCCTTTCTCATCAATAAATATATTTTTATTTTCTTTTAGTGGTTTTAATTTCATTTTTCAGATAATTCTCTAAATCTTTTATCCAATTCTTCCTTCAATTTATGATATATTATTTTTCCACTCAGATCTGCTTTTACTGCAATAGATATTTTTGATGCCAACGTTCTAGCCATTGCTCCTCTTCTTTTTGGTGGTAATCTTTGTAAATATGGATGATTAAATATTACACCATGCTTTGGGGGTTTTATACCCTTAGATAAATGTAAAAATAATGCTTTTTCCGCACCCAAAACCTGTATTGTTGATGAAGGTAATAATGATAATTCTTTTAATCCACCGGCTAATAATATTAATCTTGCACCAATTTTTGGAGTAGCAATTTCTGATAAATTTGGAGCAATTTCCTTCATTAATTTTTCGATATAATTTTCTAAATCTTTTCTTAAATCATACAATTCCTTTATTTTTAATGATATTTCATTCATTATTTCTAAATCTTCTTTTTTAAATATTTTTCCACCCATTGTTTTGTTAATATTATATTTTTTCATCAATTCTTCCCTATCAGAATTTACAATTGCTCTTATAAATTTTTCATGATCTTCAATTTCTTGTGAAATTTCTGGAAGATATAATCCATACCATTCTCTAAATCTCTCCATGAATAAATTTAGTGATTTGTTCAAATCATCAAGAAAACTTATTGCTTGAATTATTATTTCATCTCTACTTATAGAATCTGATATTTGTTCTTTTAATAAGTCAATAAATAATTTATTATCAATTTTTTCTTCCCCAATTTTTTCCATTACTTTTCTTATTATACTTATATCTTCTGTATATTTATATCCATCAAATCTTTGTCCAATAAAAATATCATTTTCCTTTATATATTTCTTTACCTTTTCAGGTAATTTATTTTTATATATTTCCTTTAAATCGTCTAAATTTAACTCAACATTAATTTTCTGAAAATTTTCTAAATTATCATCGAATATATATAATCCATTATACCTCAACAAAATATAACTCATTTTAATATCTTTAACGATATTCTAAATCCTTTTGATGGAATTTGCATATTTATAAAATAATTTTTGAAAAATCTTTCATCATTCGCAACATCCAAAAATCTTCTATATATTCTTATTTGATATGTTTCATATATTTTTGTTCCTCTCTTTCCCAATGTTCTCATAGTTGGTATTCTAATTATTTTTGTTGGTAAATTAACAGGACCCCTCTTTTCAATACCCAATTGTTCAATTATTTTTAACAATTGATTAGTAAACTGATTCATTGTCTTTAAATCTGTTCCCCACATTTTAATCCTTATCATTGACATAAATTGATAATA
Source organism: Candidatus Nanopusillus sp. (assembly GCA_028276785.1). Lineage (GTDB taxonomy): Archaea > Nanobdellota > Nanobdellia > Nanobdellales > Nanobdellaceae > Nanobdella. Next base: position 6,997 of record JAPYVP010000004.1, read on the forward strand.
TATATTATATTTTTAAATACTTTCTACAGGTTCAATTTTTAATATATAAAATATTCTATCTAATACTTCTTTCGTTAAATATACTAGGAATAACCTATGTGGATATTTATCTTTATAATTTAATATTGGGACATTCTGATAAAATTCATTAAATGATCTAACCAAATCTATTAAATATCTATACAAATGGTTTAATTCTAATGACTTTTCAATATCATAAATTATATCTTTAAATTTAAATAAATTAATAATTAATTTCTCTTCATACTTATTTAATTCATTTATTTCAAATTCTTCAGGTATTCTATCAACTTTATTTAATAATGATCTTATCCTTGCATATGTATATAAAAAGTATATTACATTTCCCTCTTCCAAATTTAACATTTTATCAATATCAAACAATATTGTGGTATTTCTATCATATTTTAACATTTCCAATGATATAAAACTTTTTACTATCCTTTCAGAAGTTTCTTTATCTTTAAATTTATCATATGCAATATTATATAATTTCTCATATAAATCATCAACATTTATATATAACCCCTTTCTTCCAGACATTTTTATATCTTCATTTATTCCAAATATTTTTGCAGTATTTCTATGTAATCTAACCAACCCATATCCATAATATATATATTTAGATTCTTTATCAATCTCTTCAATTACCCTTTTCACCATTAATTGATTATGCATTTGTTCCATTCCAATTACATTTATTGAAATTTTACATGGTTCAATTTCCTTTCCTCCATTATTTACTTCATATATATATTCACCATTTGGTTGTCTTATATATTCTTTAAATTTAATATTTGATCTTATTATACCATGTTTCCACATTGCATATGCAATATCTTTTGCAATATATGTTGTAGTTCCATTTGATCTTACAAGAACCTTTTCTTTATTTGAATATGCCCTATATATATCTTCCCATCTTGTTAAATCTAGAGAAATTGTATCATTCTTTTTTATCATTTTATTTTCTTCCAATATTTTTAATGCACTATCAAATAATTTATATTTTAATATATCAGATTCTCTAATAATTATATTAAAATATATATTAAATTTCCACAATGTATTTAATTGTTCGTATAAAATTCTTTCAGATATTTTTTTAGATAAATAATATACATCATTATTACCTTCTTCAATCATCTTCATAATATTATATTTGTATTTTTCCAATTCTGGAATTATCTCATATAATTTATTAACTATTACATATATAAAATCACCATAATAATGATCAAATTTTTCAGGAACTTCATATCCATATAAACTTTTCAATAATCTCATTCTTTCCAAAAATATTTTCCTAATTTTTTCTTCATATTCTTCTTTATATATATTTTCTTTTATTAAAAACTCTTTAATATTATTTATTACTTTTTCTAAGTTGAAATCTTTCGGTTCTTCAGGTATCTTTAAATAATATATTCCTAAAATATTATCACTAACCTGAACTCCTGTATCATCTATATAATTTATTACATATATGTCATAGTTTAATGTTTTAAACAACCTATACAGAGAATCTCCAATTATTGAATTTCTTAAATGACCTATATGCAATGCTTTATTGGGATTTGCTGATGTATGTTCTAAAAATATTCTAATATTCTTTTTTTCAAAATCAAACAATTTTCTATAATTTTCTAATAATTTTCCCTTATTTAATTTAATATTTAAATATCCATTTATAAATTTGTAATCTAAAACAAATTCTCTTATCTTTTCAATTATTTCGTTTATTAATATATTTATGTCTCTTCCTTTTTTCATTTCTTTGAACAATTTAATTGCTATATCATAATCTAAATTCTTTGGAGGTTCAGAAAATTCTATATCATAATCTTTTAATTTTTCTTTTATTATCCACATAAAATTGATTTTTTATAAAAAGTTTAAAAATATGGCAATTGTATAAAAATTTATGATAAAGAAAGGTCAATCCTTACCAATTAATACAATAGTTATATTGATATTAGCCCTTGTTGCTTTAGTATTTATAATCTTGTTTTTTACAGGTATGTTTTCTAAAGGTACAACTGGAACAAATAATGTACTAAATCCTGCATTAAATCAAACAAATCAAACGGGCCAATTAATCAACAATCTATCAAACAGATTAATGGTTAATAATTATATATTCAATAATACAACATACATTTTTACAAGCCAATCTTCTATGTAATAAATCAATTAAAATATGAAAAGATCTGATGTTATTAATTTTATAATCTTTTTGATAATTGGACTCGTTGTTTTAGCATTGGTTATAGTTTTTGTAGTTCCACAGACTATGAAAATAATGTCATCTCAACAAAATTTATCAAATGTATCAAACAATGTTCTAAATCAAACATTTAGCAATATATCAAATATATCAATTAAATAAAAATTTTTATGTAGTTTATACTTTTAACTTTAAAATATTTAACTTCGGGTCTTGGGCCCGGGGGGATTCGAACCCCCGTCAATGGGTCTGGAGCCCACCGTCCTGCCACTAGACTACGGGCCCTAAAACTCTTCTTCAATTTTTAAATATCCTTTCTTTTTTAACCATTCAACTTCAGCATCTGTATATGAATACAATATATCTCCCTTTTTATCTGATTGCAACTCCCATGGTTCTACCAATACATATGTACCTTTTTTTAACCATATATTTCTATGCATTCTCTTATTTTGTGGTACTCTACATATTCTTGTTTTTCCATCAAAACATCTTACCCTTGCATGTGCCCAACCAACAACTTCTTCAATTATTCCTATAACTTGTCTATCCTTTGGAACGGGAATTCCCTCCTCTTCTAAAAGAGGCATTTAAAAAATACTATAAATTAAGCATTAATAATTTACCATTCTTCTTCCCATTCCTCTTCCCAATCCTCATCCCATTCATCTTCATACTCCTCATCCCATTCCTCATCCAACTCTTCTTCATCTTCTTCATCCATTTCCTCCATCCTTAATTCCCTTATCCTATTTTTTAAGTCTTCCCAATCCATACCCTTTTATTATTATCTAAACTTTTATAAGATTTTTCACGAATCTTCATCACCCCTTAGTAATATTGTTACAATATATTTTTTATTTCCCTTATTTTTATCATAGCCAACTAATTTTTTACTTAATTTTACTTCTCCATATTTTTTTAATATGTTATAATAGCTTTTTACCCTATTTTTTCCTACATATAAATATATATCAATATCTTTTTCGTTTATTTCATCCACTTTTTTTATTATATCTTTATTTTTCTTCGCTATTTTTAATATTTCATCTTCAATAATTTTATTATATCCTCTTATTTGCAAAATTAAATTTGCTTTTCTACTTAAACCCCTACATCTTGGACAAACAGTATATTCATACTCAAAATTATCAATATTAAGGTTATTATACCATTTATTATGATATTTTATCCTTCCACAATATTTACATATATATACTTTTTCCTCCTTTTTTTCTTCCTTCTTATTTGTTTTTAAATAACATTCATAACACAATCCATCATATAATTTTTCAACTTCTCTTCCACAAGATGGACATATTCTCTTCATAAATAAATAACAAAAGTATATGGTATACCGGCAATTCTCTTAATATCTTTTTCATCAATTATTTTTTTCTCTTTTAATATATTGATAGATTCTTCTCCAACAGCATATATAAAATATATATCTTCAAAATCTTTTTCATCAATTTTTTCCTTTTCTTCTCCATTAAAAAATTCATTTAGTTCTAATACAAACTCTCCTTCTTCAAATTTTTTTCCATATAAATTTTTATCACATAAGACCAAAACATATCCATAACTATCTCTATATTTTTTTACCAATATCATTTTAGCCTATATATTACTGGACTTTCTGCACCACAAGCCAGACATTTAATAATATATACCCTTTCCCTCTTTTCCAATTTTGTATCTAACTTTTTACATATTGAACATCTAACAAATATATCTATAAATTTATCTATCTTTGCCTTTATTTTCTCAAATTCTATCTTTTTTTGCAATATTATTTTCTTATCTTCAACTTTCGATGCAACATTAAATTCCTTTCTTAAAAATTCTGCTAATAAATTTATATCTCTATTTATTATATCACAAATTGTCCCGGCATTTTCTATAGATGTCCATTTTCCAATATGATTTATTTTTGGTAATGGTATATTTATTGATCCAAGTATAGATCCATGTAAAACTTTCATACTACTCAATTTTTTATATGCTTCATCTAACATTTCTTCATATGTTGGTGTCATATAACTTTATATTTTTCTGGTGAAGATTCATAAATCTCTCCAGATGATAACAGATCTTTTATAATATTTAATAACTTTTCTTCATTTATATCAAAGAAATTTTCTATATCTTTTAAAGATACACCATCACCTTTATCATTATCTCTTATAAATTCCAAAATCTGTTTTCTTAATTTTGCTTCTTCCGGTAATTCTTCATAATATATTTTTTCTTCTTTCTCGTTTTCTTCATCCATTTTATCTTCTTTATTATTTTTCTTTATATTTCTTTTTATTTTTTTAATAAAGAATTTTTTCCATAGGATTTCGTCATCCCCATTCAATACACTTACATATCTTGCAACTACAGAAAAATTATTATTATATTCAGAAACTTTTCCTAAAATTAACAAAGTATCGAATAATTTAATATTATATACATCAAATAGAACAACATCAAAAAACCCAAAAGTATCCAATAATTTTATCCTAATTAATTTCTTTTCTTCCTGAATGTCTATCACTTTTCCAATTAAACAAACCTTCTTATCCTTATAATTCTTTAGATCCTTTGAAAATACTGGCAAATACATATTTATACGGCTTTATATTTCTTATCTCCAGATTCATATATATATCCTTCCTTCAATAATTTTTCAATTGTTTCTTTTACTTTTTCTTCTTCCAGATTATATTTTTTAGATTCATTTAATATTTCATTTAATGGAACTCCTTCTGGAAAATCTTTTTGCAAGTCCTTTATTATATCTAATACCTTTGATAGTTTTTGTCTTTGTGTAGAAGAAATTCCGGACATTATTATATCTATATCCAATTTATTAGTTTCTGGATTTATTCCAACCTCCTTTAGACTATATAACAATATTTCCTTCGCAAGATTTACATCATCTTCAGTAACTACTGGAGATAATCTTATCTTTGCAGAAGCTTCAGCTATTCTTATTATTGACATTAATTGCCTCGTAGTTATTGGTATTGTACCTTCTCCAGAACTAGATCTTAACTTTATATAGAAATCTTTCACAATATCTAAAGCAGTGTTTGTCCATTGTGGCTCAATTTTCTTTGCATATATTATATATTTTCTTAATAAATCTTTATCCAATGGTGGCTTTCTCTCTTCTTTTAAACCTTTAAGCAATTCATTAACAATTGTTTCATCTTGTTGGGGGTTTGGTTCATCTATAAGAACAAATATTAAATCAAATCTATTAATTATTGTTGGTGGTAAATCTATTTGATCAACTATATTTTTCATTTTATCCCACCTACCAAACTTTGGATTTGCAGCTGCCAAAATTGATGTTTCTGTTCTAAGTGTTGCATGAATATTTGCTTTATCAATTGTTATTGTTTGTTGTTCCATTGCTTCATGTAAAGATTGTAATTCTTCTGTAGATAATTTGTCAAGTTCATCAATACATACAAGTCCACCAGATGCTAAAACTAACGCTCCAGCTTCTAAAACCCAACCGCCCTTAAATATTTCATCCCTTCTAACAGAAGCAGTTAAACCCACTGATGATGATGTTACTCCAACCACATATTTTGATTTTGGAGCAATTTCAGATACATATCTTAATAATTTTGATTTTCCTACACCAGGATCTCCTAAAATTAATATATGAATATTTTTTCTTTCATCAACACTTCTCTTTCTTTTTCCACCAGATACCAGTTGTAATGCAATTGCTTTTTTAATTATTTCATACTGTTTTCCATATAGACCAGGAGCAACAGAATTGGCAATCAAACTCAATATGTCTGCAGATTTTGCTAATTCTCTTATTTTTCTCTCATCTTCCGGGGATATTGATATATCTTCAACATCTCTATCCACAGGTTCAATATAAATTGCATCTATATATAGATCTAGTATTGCTTTTAAATTTGAACTTTTTAATTCTTTTACAACCCCATATACTTTAACCCTTATTCCAGGCAATGTCTTTCTTTCCATTCTTGGTTCACACAAATCTTCCTTTAATATTACAGTAATTTGGGCTGGTTGTTCACCCTTTTCAATTTGGTCTGCAGGCTCTTCAATTAGCAATCTTTGTACATCAATTGTTTCATGATCTATTTCAATAAATTTTCCTTTCGTACCACCACATACAGGACATTTTTTTGGTTTTTCTATTACAAAATTTTTATTTTCAACCCAAAATTCTCCACCACAATCTTCATGTAAATACTTTGTTTTTATAATAAATGGTCTTACTTCAGAAGATATTTTTATTATACCCTCAATTTGTACTAGTTTATCTTTATGTTCAGATCTAATATCTCTTATTCTTATATATCTTAAGCTTTCTGGAAGATTCTTTATTCTTACCTTTACTTTTCTATCCAATCTTTCAGAAAAATATATACTTATTTGTTCTAGAAATTTTTCTGTTTTATTTAATAGAAGATCTAGTTGTTTATTATTTAAATATGATTTTATTTTCTCATAATCCAATATTATAGATCTTTCTTCTTCTCTAATAAATTTTTCAATTTCTTCTTTTGAAGCATCAAAAATTTGTCCGAGAAATCCAGCACCCAAAATTTCAACCTCCTTTACCTTATCCATATATCTTATATTACAAAAAACACATATAAGAAAAAATATAAAAATTAATCAAATGAAAAATATGTATAAGGGCCCGTAGCTCAGAGGTGGAGCGCCGGCCTTATAAGGCTACGCTCCTAAGAAAGCCGGAGGTCAGGGGTTCGAGTCCCCTCGGGCCCAAAAATTTTTATAAAGAATTATTTAAATTAAAATAAAACTAAAAAATTATTTTATTTGTATCTGCTTTTCTTTTACACTTAATACCTGTCCAATTCCAATTGTTTTATTCATATCTCTAATTGCAAATCTTCCTAATGATGTGTTTGGGAAATCTTCAAATCTTTCTACTACTAATGGTTTTGTTGGTACAAACTTTACAATCGCTGCATCTCCTGTCTTTAAGAATTGTGGATTCTTTTCAACTTCCTGTCCAGTCCTTGGATCTATCTTTGATTGTATTTCTACAATTTTACAAGCTACTGCTGCAGTATGTATATGTATTACTGGTGTATATCCTACTGCAATTGCAGATGGGTGATATAATACATAAATTCTTGCAGTAAATTCTTCTGCTACCTTTGGTAATGGTTCTCCCAATTTTCCACATACATCGCCCCTTAATATATCACCACTTTCAGGTCCTTTAACATTAAATCCAATATTATCCCCGGGTAATGCCTCATCCAATTTTTCATGATGCATTTCTATAGATTTTACTTCACCTACAACACCATTTGGTTTCTTTGATGGTAAGAATATTACTCTATCACCAGGTTTTAATCTTCCAGATTCTACCTTTCCAGTTGGTACGAGTCCTACACCTTTAATATTGTATACATCACCAATTGGTATTCTTAATGGTTTATCTACCAATCTTGGAGGTTCATCTAATATATCAAATGCCTCATATATTGTTGGACCATTGTACCAGGGCATCTTTTGTGATTTTTGTGTTACATTTTCATCAGATAAGAATGCAGCAATTGGAACAATTGCTTTTATTTGTTTTTCAGTATAACCAATTTGTTTTGCCAATGTTAATACCATGTTCTTTACTTGCTCATATCTTTTTTGATCATAATTTACAGCATCCATCTTTGACACCGCAATAATAATTTGTGGAATTCCCAATGTTCTTAATAATAATAAATGTTCTCTTCCCTGTCCTTCTGGACCTAATGCAGTTTCTGCTTCACCTGGTGCTGCAGAGACTACTAATATTGCTGCATCAGATTGTGCAGTACCGCTAATCATGTTCTTTATAAAGTCTCTATGACCTGGAGCATCTAATATTGTTAACACATATTTCTTTGCGGGTATTTTAATTGCAGCTACATCAATTGTTACTCCTCTTTTTCTTTCTTCTATTGATTTATCTAATAAGAATGCCAAATATTCTGATTCTTTTCCAAATTCCTTTGCTATATTCTTTAATTCTTCTAATACTTTCGGGTCTATTAAATTCAAAGATACCATTAGCCTTCCTACTAATGTTGATTTTCCATTGTCTACATGCCCTACTACTACCAAATTAATATGTGGTTTTTCTCTTGCCATTTAAGATTATATTTATAAAAAAATTTATATGTAATTCAGCTGGATACTAAAGGTTGCAATATACTATTAAATAAATTATATGGCAGAGCTCCTGAAAATACAAACATTATATAATTATAATCCTCTGTTGTATATACTGAAGGACTTAATCCATATTGTCTTAATTGATTTAATACATTATTAACTTGTTGAACTGTTTGGAATGTAATTGAAGATGTCTTTACAACTACCATAAATGATGGAGTTCCTCCAATTCCATATGTACTACTATAATAATTTAATTCACTATTTATCTGATTATAATATTTTGAACTATTTACACATGATTCAATTTTATTAACATCCAATCCTAAAGATTGTGCCTTTTTATTAAATTCTCTATATACATCTTGTTGACTTGGTAAAGTACTCCAAGACACTCCTTGCATTTGATTATACCAGGTCCAGTTTGAAAATTTATCCCATGTTTCAAATCCATATAATTTGTATACGCATGTTAAATATTGTGCTGTTAGATTTGCATATGGATGTATCTGATATAATGGAAAATTAACAAATACCCATGCTATCTTTCCATTGTCTATATAATTTTGTCTAATTTGTGAGAATGTTTGTAAGTGAAATAGATCACAATATGGACATTGAAAATCGGAAAATTCATATACAATAACATTTACATTATTTGGATTTCCATATACCGGATCTATATCAGAAATATTTGGCAATGGTGCCTGTGGTAATGTTTGCAAATATGCCTGCAATTGATTTGAAGAACTACTAGATGATCCATATATTTTTATATTCGATATTGAATTGGCTATGACATAAGATCCCATAATTACTGAGATCGCCAAAATTATAAATCCAATTATTATTGATTTCTCCACAGTAATATTAAACTTCCATTCCTTCTTTTCATTATTTTCTTTATTTTTTTCTTTTTCTATTTCCATTTAGAATATCTTAATAAGAAAGATTTATATTTGTTTAAATTACTTACTTTCAAGTAAATAAAATATCCCCATTATAAATGGTATTATTGATAGACTTATTGAATATGTTAATAGATAAGTCAAAACTCCCAAAAAGATTATTATTCCAAATATTATCATATCTTTTTTATTTATTTTTATCATGAATATTGTTTTATAGAAACATTTTATATACTTTTTTAAATATATAAAATTATGGTAGAATATCGGATCTATGAACGTAAATTGGAATAGAAATATAGAAGAGGAGATAAAAAAATTCTGGAAAGAAAATTATATATATGAAAAATGGGTTTTAAAGAATGAGAAAAATAAAAAATATATATTTCTAGAGGGTCCACCATATACAACTGGTTCTCCACATATGGGACATGCATATAATAGAACAATTAAAGATATTGTATTGAGATATTACCAAAAGAAAGGATTTAATGTGTGGAATCAGGCTGGTTTTGATATGCACGGATTGCCAATTGAAGTAAAAGTTGAAGAAAAATTAAAGATTAGGGATAAAAGAGAGATAGAGAAAATTGGTGTTGATAAATTTATTAGAGAATGTTTTAACTTTGCGTATGGATCAATGAAAGAATTTACAAAATTTTACGAAGATATGGCACACTGGCAAGATATAGATAATCCATATTTACCAATTAAGAATGAGTTTATTGAAAAAGTATGGGAAGCATTAGCAAAAGGTTATGAAAATAAGCTAATATATAAAGAAAAGAAGCCTGTTTGGTGGTGTCCTCATTGTCAAACATCATTATCAAAACAAGAAATAGATTTGGGATATGAAGATCCTTTATATAAAAAAGAGATTTCAAACTCAATCTATGTAAAATTTAAGTCAAAAGATATGGAAAATACATATTATATAATTTGGACAACAACTCCATGGACTTTATTATATAATTTGGGTATTATGGTAAATCCAGAATTAAAATATGTAAAAATAAAAGTTCCAAAGATATACATTGAAGAACTAGAAGTAGATTATAATAATCATAAAATTATAAAAATGAATATAAAGAGAGAAAATAGTTATGAATATTGGATTGTTGCGAAAGATGCATTAGAAAAAATAATGAGTAAATTAAATATTGAATATGAAATAGTAGATGAATTTTATGGAAAAGATTTAGAATTTAAAGAATACGAACCTTTGTTCCGTGATGAATTAAAAGATTATATAGAAAAGTTTAAATCTGAAAGTAGTGGAATATTTAGGATTTGGTTATCTAAAGAATATGTAAATACTCAAGAAGGTACTGGTTTAGTCCATTCAGCCCCGGGCTGTGGTTTTGAAGATTATGAAGTTGCTAAAAAATATAATGTTCCACCATTCAATACAACTGATGAAACAGGAACTATTTTAGATATAAAATATTTTGAAGGATGGGTTGCAAAGAAAGATGATTATAAATTTATATTAGAAGTATTAAAGAAGAAAGCCCTGGTATACTTTGAATGGTATGAACATGATTATCCAATATGTTGGAGATGTAGAAATAGAGTAATTGTTAGATCTCCAGAACAAATATTCATTAATATATCTTTAATAAAACCAAAAGCATTATTAGATATTGAAAATGTTAATTTTGTACCTGAAGCAGCAAAAAATGCATTTATAAATATTGTAAAATCCGCACCAGATTGGGTAATATCTAGACAAAGATATTGGGGAATTCCAATACCAATGTGGGTTGATAAAAATGGACATGTAAAATTTGTTAGAAATGTTGAAGAATTGGAAAAATTAACTGGACATAAATTTAAGGAAATAATAATAGTAATAAAGTTTACAGATTATGCTGAAAAATTATTGTCAAGATATTTTAAAGAAAATAAAATATATTATGAGGATGAAATAAATGATATAAATAAACTCTACGAGATATTTAATAAATATGAAAACAAATCCATAGTAATTGTAAATAAGTTTAAAGAAGATATATTAAACCAGGTAAATGATCTATACTATGTAAGAACATATGGGTCAAGAGATTACGAAATAATATATTTATATAATTACAATTTACATAGACCATATGTAGATAAATTTACATTCAAATGTGAAAAATGTGGAGAAGAAATGAAAAGAATTCCAGATATATTAGATGTATGGGTTGATTCTGGTTCAGCAACAGTTGCAACAGATATATATCCCGTAGATTTCATAACAGAAAATTATGACCAAATTAAGGGATGGTTTTATTCTTTAGCAATGATTGGAGAATTATATTACAACAATATACCATATAAAAATGTATATGTTGGTGGATATGTTTTAGATGCATATGGAAGAAAAATGTCAAAATCTTTAGGAAATGCTGTTTCTCCATATGATATAATTAATAAGTATGGGGCGGATACTATGAGATTATATTTAGGATCTATTGTAGAAGCTTATGAGGATATAAAATTAAAATGGGAAGATATAAAAGTAAAATATCAGGTATTAAATATATTATTAAATATTTCAACATATTTAGAAGAATATTCTAAATATTACAATATAAATCCAGCAAAAGTAAATGTAGAAAATTTAAGATGGGAAGATAAATATATGTTACATTTCATAGAAAAAAGCAAAAAAGAGATATACAATGCGTTAGATAATTATTTAATATGGAAAGCTGGAAGAATATTACAAGATATGATACTAGAATTATCAAGATTTTATATAAAAGCAACAAGAGAAAGAATAAAGAGAGAACCTGAAAAAGTATTATTTGTAATATATAAATCTCTATATAATATAATAAATATAGGATCTATTATAGTTCCATTTATTTCCGAATATATCTATCAAAAATTGAGAAATTTATACAAATTGGAAGGTGAATCAATAATTTTAGAAGACTTACCAAAAGTTGAAGAACAACATATAAATGAAAAAATAGAAAAAGAATATGAACTATTTAATATAATTGTTGAAAATGCATTAAAACTAAGAAATATGATAAATATAAATATAAGAAGGCCATTGAAAACATTATATTTATATAAAGATGATGGAGGCATTTTATTTGAAATTTTAAATAATAATGATATTGTAGAATTATTAAAAGATTACTTGAATGTAAAAGAAATAAAGATTGATAATGTAGAAAAGGATTATGTAACTGCACAAACCGATTACGGAGTTATAAAAATAGGGTTCGATATTAAATATTATCCAGAATTGGAAGAAGAATGGTTATATAGAGAAATAAGAAGGAGATTACAAGATATAAGAAAGGAAAACAAATTAAGAAAAGGTCAAAAGGCAAATATAGAAATATACGCTGATGAAAAGCTATTAAATATAATAAGAAAATATAAAGATATCTTAGAAAAGGATACAGATACCATAATAATAATAAAGGACTCAAGAGATGGTTTAAACAATGTAGAAAGAATATATGAAATGAGTATATATTATAGGCTAAATATTTTATAAGTTTTTATTAGATTTATTAAAAATGGTTACATGGGAGATATCGAACGCCGTTGTTACAATATATTTTAATGTAAGGTTACCATTAGATAAAATTGCAAATTTAATTCCTTATGCTCAATATGATCCAGAAACCTTTCCTGGATTGATTATACCATTAAAGGGGGGCGGAGGTAAAGAAGAAAATATTAAAGCACTAGTATTTAATAGTGGAACAATAAATATATCTGGAATAAAAAGATTAGAAGATATAGAATATGTAGCAAAAAAATTAAGAGAATTATTTAAACAAATTGATATAGAACTTCCAAAAGATTATAAAATAAAGGTACAAAACATTGTTGTAAATGGAAAATTTGATTATGATAATATAGATATAGTAAGATTGGCAGATGAAGTACCAGATTCTCAATATAATCCAGAAGCTTTCCCAGCTGTTACTGTTGTGTTTGATGTATCTGAAAATTATAGAGTAAAATTTAACGTATTCAAAAATGGAAAATTTGTATGTCCTGGATTAAAGGGAGAATTTAATAGTTTTGATGAAATTAGACGACATGTAGATTATGTATTAAATTCATTCCAAGAAAAAGTAATAAAAAAATATGCGAAAAAATAGCTTATAAATATATTTTATTATACATAAAACTATGACAGAATCGTCGGGAACAACAATTGTTGCAATAAAATTTAAGGATGGGGTATTAATTGCATCGGATAAACAATCAACGGCAGGAATGCTAGTATATCATAAGAAAGTACAAAAATTACATCAAATTACCGATAATATATTAATGGGGGCTGCTGGTTTAGTTGGTGATATTCAAGCTTTAGTAAAGATATTACAGGCAAACTTAAAATTAAAATATTTGAGATCAAAAAACGAACCAACTGCAGAGGAAGCCGCAAATTTTCTAGCTACATTAATGAACTATTATAAATGGTTCCCATTCTTTTCAGAAGTAATAATTGTTGGAAAAGATAACAATGGTTATCATATATATTCAATAGATGAGGCGGGAGGATTAGAAAAATTTGATAACTTTACATCTACGGGTTCTGGAATGATGTTTGCTTTAGGTGTATTAGAAGCAGAATATAAAGAGAATATGAGTGAAGAAGAAGCAAAAGAATTAGCAAAAAAAGCAGTATTATCAGCTATAAAAAGAGATTTGGGATCTGGATATGGCATTGAGATTTGGACATTAACAAAAGAAGGATTAAAGAAGGAGCTTTATGAGGTAAAAGAAGAATTGCAGAAAAAATAATTTTTTAAATTTTATAATTAATTATAAAAGGTATTTACATTATTTATGATGAACATTAAAGAAGAATTATTAAAGGAATTCCAATCAAAGGATATAAATAAGATAATATTTGAAGGACCAAAGATAGTGATATATGTAAACAATGTAGATTTATTTATTAGAGGAATTGAAATAGGAAAAAATTTTGCACAAAAATATAAAAAAAGGATAGAAATAAGGGTAAATCCAAAATTATTGAGGGGAGAAGAATATATTAAAGAAAAAGTAAAGGAAATATTAAATGGAATAAAAATAAAGGATGTTTATCTTGAAAAACATAGATCTACATTATATATTGAAACTTATGAACCAGAAAAAATTGATTTAAATTTAATAAATAAATTAAGGGAAGAAACTCTATGTAATATTATAATACAAAGAGCTCCATTAAAATCCTCAAAAATAATAAATGTTGTTAGGGCATATTTACATAAAAATTCTTTGTATAAATCTGAATTTTTAAATAAAGTTGGAGAAAAAATATTAGAAAGAAAACCACAAAGGTTAGATCATTATAGAATTGCTTTTTTAGGTGCTGGAAGGGAGGTTGGAAGGTCTTCATTTTTATTACAAACAAGGGAAAGTAATATTTTATTAGATTGTGGCCTAGGTGCTGGAAATTATTCAGAAGATAGATATCCAATGTTAAATATACCAGAATTTGATATACAAAATTTGGATGCTGTAATTATTTCACATGCACATTTAGATCATGTAGGATTTATCCCATACTTATTTAGAATTGGATGGAGAGGACCGGTTTATTTAACAGAACCAACAAGAGATGTTGCGGCTTTAGTTTTATTAGATTATTTAAAAGTGAGCAATAAACAGAGCAAAAATCCAATATTTACAACAAAAGAAATTAAATTATTTTTAAAACATTCTATTACATTAAATTATTCTGAAGTAACGGATATAACCAGTGACATAAAGATATCATTTCATAATGCAAATCATATAATTGGATCTTCAATGGTTCATATAAACATTGAAGGAAAACATAACATACTATATACCGGAGATTATAAATTCAATAAAATGCCTTTATTAGAAAGACCGAACACCATATATCAAAGATTAGAAACGTTAATAATTGAAAGTACATATGGGGGGTTTAATGATAAACATCCATCAAGAGAAGAAACTGAAGCATTATTTATTCATGATATAAAAGAAACAATTGAAAGGGGAGGAAAAGTATTAATACCAGTATTAGCAGTAGGAAGAGGACAAGATGTTTTATTAACATTAATAAATGCAATTGAAAATAAAATATTGCCAGAAGTAAATATATATTTAGAAGGAATTGTTTGGGAAACATCGATGATTCATACAGCATATCCAGAATTTTTAAGTAAAGAAATTAAAGAAAAAATAGAATCTGGAAAAAATCCTTTTGAAAGAGAAAATGTAATAAGAGCAAGTAAACATGAAAGAGAACAAATTATGACATCTAATGAGCCTTCAATAATAATTGCAACTTCTGGTATGATGCAGGGAGGTCCCATACTGGATTATTTTAGTTATGCTGCAGAAGATGAAAAAAATTTATTAGCTTTCGTTTCATATCAGGCACAGGGTACTTTGGGTAGAACAATATTAGATGGTCAAAGAGAGATTGTACTAAATGATAGAAAAATAAATGTAAAAATGAAAGTAAATAGATATGAAGGTTTTTCTGGTCATGCAGATCATTTTGAAGCAATATCTTTTATTAAATATTTAAGACCAAAACCAAAACAAGTTATTACAGTACATGGTGAAATTCCAAAACCATATGAACTATCATCAAAGATATATAAAAAATTTGGAATATATTCATATGCTCCAAAAAATGGTGATATAATTAGATTATAAAATTTTTTTAAAAGAAGAATAAATGATTAAAAAATATAGATATATTGCTATAGAGGGTATTGATGGATCTGGAAAAACAACAATTGCAAACTTATTATACAATGAATTATCTAAAAAATATAATAAGGTAATATTAATGAAAGAACCATATGATAATGATTTATCTAAAAAAATAAAAGAAATAATTTCAAAAGAGCATGAAAAAAATTTAGATTATGGATATCTATTGGCATTATTATTTACTGCAGATAGAAGTATAAAAAATATTGATTTAAAGAAATATTTAAGCACTGGTTATATTGTTATTTCTGATAGAAGTATTTACTCTACATTTTCTTATCAAATTTTATATGAAGGGATGGACATTGAATGGTTAAAATGTATATCAAAATATATAATTAGACCAGATATTACATTTATATTAGATATTGATCCGAAAATTGCAATAGAGAGAATAAATTTAAGGAGTAAAAGTACTTCAAGTTATGAAAATGTTGAATTTCTAAAAAAGGTAAGAGAAAATTTCTTAAAGTTGAAGGAAATATTTCCAGAAGATAATATAATTTACATTAATGGAGAAGAAAAACCTGAAGAAATATTATATAAAATATTAAATATAATTGAAAACTATATTTAAGCATTATCTTATATTTAACCCCATATAAACTTTACTATTATATTTTATAAAGTTTCAAAAATCTCTAAATTAAAAATCTGAACAATTCAATTATTTTAATATTTGATATCAAAGGATTTAATAATTCAGAAAAATTAAAGATAGAACTAAAAAATAAGTAAAAAATATAAGATAAAATTATAGAAAAGAATGCATCCGATAACCAGTGCTTTATAGTAATAATTCTTAATATTGGAGTTATTAATACCAAAATATTACCTGTTATTATAAAGGATAATGTTGCAATTATTGTATGTTCACTTGGAAAAGAGTGATTCTCATGAACCAATATAGCAAATCTTTTATCAAAGAAATAGTATGGTCTTTTTCTACCAAATATTAATTTCAATAAATAAGTTATTGCTGTAGATATAATAAAAAGAAAAATATAGCCAAAATCGATGAAAAATACTATATATAAAATGAAATATAAATTTATTAAATATGAAATTGTATCAATTATATAAACAAGCACCAATTTATCTTTTAATTTTTTATAGAAATATTCTGATATTTTATAATCAATTATAAATATTTTATTAAGCAATATTAAATTATTATTTCTCATAAATCTATTATACAAACCCATCTTTTATATAGTTATAGCCGTATTACCTAAAGATAAATATAACCCATCACTTATGATTTATAGTTTATGAGTATTATCTAACTGTGTTGAAAACTTATAAATTTCAAAATAGCATATTATAGGAATCAATTTCTGAAATTAATTTTTTGGCTATATATATACTACTTTGAAATTTATAAGTTTTCATATAAGTTAAACATATAAATCTTTTTATTTTCAATTTATAAAATTTTGCTCATAGTAATGAGAAATACATATATTAGTAGTTACGTAGGAATAGATAAATTCCACAAATGAAATAACTATTCCATAGTTGTATCACAAGTTGATATTAACAGATAATAAAATTCTATCCAGAATTTTATGACTATATATAATTTTTACCTTTTCAATAACCATTTCCACAGTGGTATTAATTTTATTTCTTTATTATCTTTAATTATTCTATCTTCTAAATCCCATGTAATAATTTTTAAATCATTACAATTTAATAAATTAGATGCTTTAATTAAAGATCTAATTTCTCTTTTGTCCATTTCATCTATATTATTTATATAAGAAACCTGGATTAATTCTTTTACTATATTATTTTCTTTTATTAAAAAATCTACTTCGTGTTGTTGATAATCTCTAAAATAGTATATTTCAATTAGTGGATTGTTATTAATTAATCTTAACAAATCTAAATAAACCATATTTTCTATTCTTTTTCCTATATCATATTTACCAAACAAATTTGCAAAAGATACATCACATAAATAAACCTTTCTTGGCCACCTTTTTCTTTCAAAATATTTGTTAGAATATTTTTCTACAAAAAATATAGACATTGTATCTTGTATTTTATCCAAATATGAAAATATTGTATTTTTTGTATTTATATTAAATTGATTTTCTATAAATTTTTTTATTCTATTTATACTTATTTCATTAGAAAAATTTTGCATTAAATATTCAAAAATTATTTTTGCAACATTAAAGCTTCTAATTTTCCCTCTTTCTATAAAATCTTTATAAAAAATTGTTTCATAATATTCTTTAATTATTCTTTCTTTATCTTCTATAAAAATTACTTCTGGATATCCTCCAAATTTTATATATTCCATTAAATATTCTTTTATTTTTTCTATTTCACTTATACCCAATATCTTAGAAACATTCATCTTTGTTTTTAGAAATTCTCTAAAAGAAAATGGTAATAAAATATAATATATTGTTCTACCTCTTAATTCGGTTAATAATTCTTTTGGTAATAACCTTGAGGACGAACCTGTTAAATATACATTATACCCCCTATCAATTAGCGTTCTTACTAATTTATCCCAATTTTCTAAATTTTGTATTTCATCTAAAAATATTGTATTTATTTTTACATCATATTTAGATTCATATAAAGATATTATATTTAAAATTTCTTCTGGCTTAATATTTGAAAATTCTATACTCTCAAAATTAATATATATTGACTTATCTTTACTTGATAAATATCTATTTAATAATAAATATGTTTTTCCTGCTCTTCTAGGGCCAACAATAGATATAGCCTTATTTTCTATATTTTTTATATTTAATTCTCTTTCAATATAATTTATTTTTCTTTCCCTTATTCTTTCAAAATATTCTATTATAAATTTTTCATCATACATGTCATTATTATTATACCAAATTTTTATAAAAATTGTATAGTTACTATACCAAATATTCAAGATTTTGTCATATATATAAAACAATATCAACAGATTTTGTTTCATGAATTATAACAAATTACATATCATAGTTCCAAAACTTTTATACTATATTTTTTAGCTATTTTTTTCAAATCTTCATCATAAGTAATAAATGAACAATTTAATCTTTTAACAATTGATAATAAAATAAAATCATTTAAATTACTTTTACTTAATTTTTTATTATTTTCCTTTATCATCTTTAAAGCTTCCTTAACATCTTTAATTTTTATGCTTTCTATTTCAAATAATTCTAAGTTATTTATTACTCTATAAATAGTATCAATATCATCCACATATTCTATTAAAACCCCTAGAAATTCATAAATAACCACTTCTGGCAATATAATATCATAACTCGTTAATATATCTAGACTTTTTTGATGATCTTCATAATCCTCAAATGTAGCCCTAACTAGAACATTTGTATCAACAACTATTCTTTCTTTTTCCATCTTTTTATTTCTGGATATTCTTCTTCAATAATATCCTTATCATGTTTTTCTATAACTCTATTTATATCTTCTTGAGTTAACTTTCTACCCAATCTTAATTTTACCCATTCTATTGGTTTAATTATTATAGCATTATTTTTTTCATCTTCTTCTACTATTAAATATTGACCCTCCTTTATATTCAACTTTTTCCTAATCTTTGCCGGTATAGTTATTTGGTAATTTCTAGTAACTTTTACTTTCATACTATATTTATGTATACCATTACTTATAAATCTATATCTATTACAAAATATTTTCTTTATTTACTTGTTCCAAATTAAATCAATCTTATCGTCCAAAATTTTCTTTGAAAATAAATAATTAGTAAACTAAAAAATTACATTCTAAATTGTCCTCCTTGGCCTCCCGGATAATTTGGATATCCCGGATATTGTTGTGGTGGCATACCTGGTCCCATCATTTGTCCTTTACCATAATTCCTCGCTATTTCATTTAAATCTCTTTGAACCATATATGGCATAATTATACCTACAAGTAAGAATAGTATAAAGTATATTATTGCATTATCTTTTTTAGTAACATAGGCCCATCCTTCTGTATACTTATATAGCCAGAATATACTCACTATTGGTAGTAGAGCTAATATAAATGATGGTATATTTGCTCCCAATTCATTTAATTCATTTTTTGTCTTATATAGCCAATACAGGAAATATATCCCAAGCGTTACAAAACCCAATATATAAACCAAAAGTATATTTCTTTCTTGTGGCGGCATTTAATTTTAATTTTCATTATTATTTATAAATCTTTCGTTAATTATTTTTTCATCTTTTTCTTATTTAAATAATCTTTAATAAAATTATACAATTCCTCTCCAATTTTTCTCTCATTTTCCTTCATAACTTTAGACAAATCTTTTATTATTTCCACATTTTCTTCAATTATTTTTTCCTTTAAACTTACATTGGGTTTATTTTCTAATTTTTCTAAATTTTCTTCCATTTTTCTTGTAAAGTTTATATCTAAAATATCTGGATAATATCTCTCAAATATTTCAACAATTTTTTTGCCCAATTCAGTGATTTTTATTGATCTACCTTCAACATATTTTCTCCTAAATAAAATTTCGACAATATCTGCCCTTGTGCTTTTTGTTCCTAAATTTAATTCTTCCATTTTTTTAACTAAGGAAGCCCTATTATATCTTGATGGTGGTTTTGTTTTTCTTTTTAATATATTAACTTTATCTATCAACAACTTTTCTCCTATACTAAATTTCAAAGAAACAAAATTGTCCTTATATATTCCCCAATAAATATCTAACCACCCTTTATATTTTATATCATAATAATTATAAATAAAATTTTCTTTCGTAATAACATTTATTTTATATACAATTGCTGGATCATAAAATGTTGCAATAAATCTCTTAACTATTAAATCATAAATCAACTTTTCTTTATATTCTAAATACTCTGGAATATTTCCTGTAGGATGTATTGCCGGATGTACATCGTCTTTAGATCCATTGTTTGGCTTTAAAATTTGTTTTTCCAATAAAAGAATTGTATATTTTTTGTAAGAATTTATTAATGATAAATTTGCTAATATTTCTCTAAAATTAATTGTTTCAGGTAATTTTTGAGATGATGTTCTTGGATAAGATATATAACCTTTTTCGTACAAGGATTGCAAAATATCTAAAGTTCTCTTTGGACTAATTTTATAATATTTATATGCATCCATCTGTATATCTGTTAAATTATATGGGTGTGGTGGGCTTATTTTTTCTTCTTTTTTATCTACATTGCTAACAATTAAATATTTTCCTAAATTATTTTTTACTTTGTTTGCTTCATCCTTATCCTTTATTTTATCTTTTATATATGAAAATTTCAATTTTTTGTCACCCTTTATAACTAAAGCTTCAACTTTATAATATTCTTCCGGTTTAAAGTTTTTAATTTCATTTTCTCTATTAAATATTAACATTAATGTCGGACCTTGAACCCTTCCAATACTTAAAACAAATTTTCTAGTATAATAAAATAAAGATCTTGTTAATGCTCTAGATAAATTAATACCGTATAACCAATCAATTATATGTCTAGTCTCTCCAGCAAATATATATCCAAAATTTAGGCTTTCTTTTCTATTATTAAAAGCTCTAACTATATCTTTATATGTTATGGCAGAAAATATCATTCTACTTGCATTTTCTTTATTTAATATATATCTTAAGATGTTATAACCTATCAATTCACCTTCTATATCATAATCTGTCGCAATTATTATATCATTCTCATTTTTAAATTTACTAAACATTTCAATATAATATTTTTTTGCAATAATTCCATCCTCAAAATATGATGGAACCCATCTATAATTGAATGTAGGATAATCATATTTTTTATCCAAATCTGATAATGTAAATAAATGACCAATTGCCGGAACAACATATATATTTTTTCCTTCCAGATTAAAATAATAATAATATATGTTTTTTGAAAATTTTATTATCCTATACCTATTATTTGATAAAAATGATGAAATCTTTCTAGCCACAGAAGGTTTTTCTGTGATTATTAACATAAAAATATTTTATTAATTATATTTTTGAGTATTATAATATCAAATCAATATATTGTTTTATCAAAATTTAAGTATCAATAGATGTTAGTATTCGTTTACTACTCATAAGTTTAAACACATATTCATTTATTTCTTGAAAGATTCTTTATATTAATGAATAAACTCTATAGATATATAATTATACATTTGTCATCCACTTTAATCCCAGTAATTCCTTTTCTTATCTTACTAATAAATAATGAATCCGTATCCCCTATAACTCTGATCATATCATCATCTCCAATAATTATTTCTTTTATATTTTTATCCTATCTATTTAGAGATTCCATTACAAGAGATCCAAATCCAATGGGTATTTTTTACTTTATATCCAAATTATCTAAATATTTATTGCCAACTTTCGGATTCTTTTATTACTTATCAATAATATCTTTTATTTCTTCAGAATTATTATTGATAGGTGGTTATTTTAAAATAATAAATTCTTTTTCATTTTTAATACCTTATATAATAATATTTACTTTTTTATTATTTAATTTACTTAACATAAACATTGAAAGCAAAATACAGGAAATTATTTCATATACTTCTGTTATATCTCTTATTATTTTAATTTTGCTTTTTACATTTCCAATAGACATAAATATTCAATATAATTATATAGATCCTTTTTTATTTATAATAGCATATAATATATCGGTATTTTCTGGTCTAGATGTACTCACATATTATTCCAATTACTCAAACAATAGAAAAACTGGAAATGCTACTTTTTATGGAACAATACTTTTGTCAATAATTTCTATATTTTTATACATAAGTCTATTAAATATTAAAATAAAAGATCTTAGCAACATAATTCTTTTAATATTCTTACCAATCAGTATATATTCTACATATATATGGTTTTATACTGCAAACAAAATATTAGAAAATATATCAGAAAATAGATTATTACCATATTTCTTTAGGATAAAAAGCAACGGGAATTCTCCAATTTTTAATATCTTTCTATCTGCATCCATTATTTTAGTATTTCTATCATTAAATGACTTTGGCCATTTGTTATCTTTCTTCTCCTCCTTTACAATTATTATATACATACTATATGTAATATCTTATATAAAAATTAAAGTGGAAGGAAAAAATTTGCATAAGTGGAGATTAGTAAAAATATTTATTGCTGTCTTTTCAATGACAACTTTATCCTATATGTTATTATATAATTTCCTAAATAATATATATGCAGCTATACTTACCTTTTTTATATCTTTTATTGTATTAATAATAACATTAAAAATAACATGGAAAAAAGATAAAAAACTTATAGAATTATACTTTTCCAAATTTCATTTTCTTCCATATTTAATTAGAAAATTATGGTATAAAGAAGATATAAAAATAATCGAATATTATATAAAAGATGGATATAAAATATTGGATTTCGGTCCATTTCTTGGTGATATAGCTATACATATTGCAAGAAAATACAATGTAAAAGTTTATGCTCTAGAAATATCCCAAAAAATTGCAAAAAAATTACAGGAAAAAACAAAAAATATGGACAATTTTTTTGTATATATTGTAAAAAAGGATGAAATTCCAAAGATATTTTATAATAACATTGATTTAATAATCATATATGAAACATTAAAATTTATTATAGATAAAAATAAATTTGTAAAAAGCATATATAGAACATTGAAAAATAATGGATATTTAATATCAATAACTTATGCAGACTTTTTAGAAAGAAAAGATATAGAAGATGAAATTAAAAAAATAAAAGAATTGCTTGAATATCATAATATAAAGACATTATTAATAAAATCTCATAAAGGATTGTATACTAAATATATATTAATAGGTAAGAAAATCTAATATTATGATAAATTATTTTGAACTGAAGAAATGGTATAATGACAATGCCGAAAAAATAAATAATTCAATAGTAAAAAACATATATAATATTGAAGATGGGGTTGTTTTTGAATTATATAAACCAGGTTTAGAAAATAAATTTTTATACATAATCCCAGGAAAAATTATTTTTCTATATAATGTTAAAGAAAGAGAAGAAATAAATAAATTTACACTAAAATTAAGGAAAGATTTTAATGAGACAAAGATAAATATTGAAATTGATAATAATGATAAAATTATTATAATAAAAAATAATGAAAAAAAATTATATATAGAGCTTTTTCCAAATGGGTTATTAATTGTAACTGATTATAATGATACAATTCTATATGCAAATCAATATAAAAATTTTGGAGTAAGAAAAATATTTAGAAATGAAAAATATATAAAGCCACCAGGTTCTGTAAATATTATAAATAATATAAATGAATTTTTTGAAAAGGTAAATAATACAAATAAAAAAGATGTTGTAAGATTTTTAGCAATAGATTTGTCATTGGGGGGAAAGTATTCTGAATACATAATAAAAAAAGCAAATATTGAAAAAAACAAAAGTCCAAAAGAATTAAATAAAGAAGAAATAGAAAAAATATATAACATTTATAATGATATAGTAAAATTAAAAATCATAATAGATGAAAATGGAAATATTATCGAAGATATTAATAAATATTTCATAAATCTTTATTTAAATAGTAGAGAAAATAAAAGAATTAGGAAATTAAATGAAGAAAAAGAAAAAATAAAAAGAATAATAGAAGAGCAAAAAAAATATTTGGAGGAAATTAATAATGAAATTTATAAATTAGAGAAAATTGGTGAATTTTTAAACATATATTCCTGGATATTTAAGGACTATGACGTAAATAATATAATAAAAAATTTTAGAGAAATTAATATTGATATAGATATTAAAATGGATAATAGATATTTAATTATTAATATAGATGATAAATATTTAGAGAATAAATAAATCCTTTTTTCTTTTATTTTTTATAGAATTTTTTCTTTTAAAATTTATATATTTACCCAATAAATATATAAATTTTTTCAGTAAAAATTATTAATGGCGGAACAGTATATGGCGTACTGCGTCAGATGTAAGAAAAAGGTACCAGTACAGAATCCACAAAAAACTACATTAAAGAATGGAAGAACAGCAATAAAGGGAACATGTCCATATTGTAAGGGAACAGTATACGTATTTGTTAAGTCTGAATAGGTTATTCATAGTATATTCCCTTTTCTTTTTGTATAAGATCTAATCTACTATTTTGTTTATTAATTCTTGGTCTTTTTGTTTCTTCATCGGTTCTCATTGTTATATCTAATTGTTTTAAAAATATATTTAATCCTTCCTTATTTTCATATATACCCAGTGCTTTCCCATATTTACCAGGTTCTCCTACAAATACCAAAATTCTGTCAGAAACCCAATTTAAAAATATTAAATCATGATCTACAACTAGGCAAGCTTTTCCCTTAATTTTTATTATATCTCTTATAAATTTTGATAATAATAATCTTTGTTCTATATCCAGATCTGCAAATGGTTCATCTATTAAATATAAATCTGCATCCTTTATTAATGTACCAAAAGTATATACTGTTTGTAATTCCCCTCCCGATAATGTGCTAACTTCTCTATCTAATAGATCAGAAATATTTAACATCGATAAATATTCTTTATAATCATCTTTATATTTTTCATTAAAATTTTTCAAAAATTGATCTACAGTTATATTATAATTAGAAAAATCATAAAATTGTGGTTTATACGATATTATTAAATTTTTTGATATATTTCCTTCATATTTTATTTCTCCAGCCAAAGCCTTTACAAAAGTGCTTTTTCCAATTCCATTTCTCCCAATTACTCCAATTATTTCATTTTCTCTAATAAATCCGTGATTTGCCTCTAATCTAAAATTATCCAATTTTACTATAATATTTTCCCATTCAACAATCTTTTTTCCAAATTTTACATCTGTATAACTTTTTACATCCAATCTTATCGGTTTATCTCTTATCTTTAAATTTTCTCTCTTTATAAATCCGTCTAAATATTGATTTATACCTTCCTTTGCCCCAACAGGATATGAAAAAGCCCCATATGCTTTTTGTACTCCATAAACAATATGTATAATATCTGAAATAGAATCTAAAAATAATAAATCATGATCTATTATCAATATAGTATCTTTTTCCTTTATTTCATTTAAATTATTTAATATTCTCAATCTTTCATATATATCTAGGTAATTTGTAACTTCATCGATTAATAATAAATTATGTTCCTTATATACTGAATATATATATACTACTTTTTGGAATTCTCCTCCAGATAGATCTCCAATTTTTCTATCCAATATATTTTCTATTTCAAATTTTTTTGATATCTCATCTAAATTGTTTACAACTCTTGATAAAAACTCTCTAACTGTTTTATCCTTTAACATATTTTTTATTTTAGTAATATTCTGGGGTTTATATGAAATTACTACCTTATTACTATATAACTTTTCAAAATAAGATTGAAGTTCAGAACCTCTAAACTCTCTTATAATTTCTTTATCATCATATTTTTTACTAAAATCCCCAAAATTTGGTTTTAATAGACCAGCTATTATATTTATTGCTGTACTCTTTCCCATTCCATTTCTCCCAATTATTCCAATAACTTTTCCTTCCTTAATTATTGGTAATCTATACAATCTAAATGTATTTGGACCATATTGAAATACAGGTTTTGCTTCAGGTTCCTTTGTTAAGTTTATAATTATTATTGCATTAAATGGGCATCTCTTTACACATATACCACATCCAATACATAAAGATTCGTCAATAGATGGTTTTTTATCTTGTAAAATATTAAATATTTTTAAATTATTTTTTTGAACTGGACATACTTTCATACATATATAATCACATTTTTCAGGAGCCTTACATCTATCCCTATCAATTACAGCAATTCTTTTCATACTAATTTAAATTCTATTTTACTTTTATTATTTATAGCTTCTAATATTTCTTTTCCTATTTCAGAATTTAAATCCAAAACAATTTTTCCCTTTTTATTTATCTTAAATTTTCCAATTAATTTTCCATTTATATATAATTCTACCTCCCTTTTCCTAAATAAATTATTAAACATTATTGTAAGATAATCTTTAGATATTTCATAATCAAAATTTATAATTTCATTTAATTTTTCAGCATTTTTTATTTCAATTCTCAAATTATATTTATCCTTTATACTCATTAAATATCTTTTTTCATTTCTAATAAATCTTTTTTTAAGATCTTTTGGAATATAAAATATTATTCTATCATCTAAAACTTCTATATAAACATTATTATATTTTCTTTTATATTCTATATTTAATAAATCTTCTAAGAATCTTTGAATTCCAGATTTTAGTCTATATTTTTTAATTGGAACAACCATTATCTCTTCTCCAAAGGTATATATTTCATATTCTAAATCATTTGTTAAGAAATCTCTTACTTCAACAACTGGTCTTGCCAGATCTTCCTCTTTTAAACCATGCGGAATTTTAACAGTTAAATTTAAATAATATACTTTTTCTATCTGTCCTTTATTTATATATATTATTGTATCAATTATTTGTGGAATCAAACCAAGTTCTGTCCTAGATATTAGTCTATGAACAATATCTATTGGTCTTTCAGCATGAGCAACACCAATCATTCCAATTCCTGCTAGTCTTAAATCTATATATAATTTAAAGTCTCTGGTATCTCTCATTTCATCAAATATTACATAATCTGGCCTTGATAATAATAATATATCATGTATTTCCTCATCCGTAGAATAATTTTTTGAATATTGAACTATATCTGGAGATAATATTAAATCTCTTGGAGATTCTATTGTTTTAACAATCTTTTTCATACTTAAATAATATTCTGCAAGAGCTTGGGCAAATGTTGTTTTTCCAGAACCTGGTTTTCCAACAATTATAATTCCTTCTGATTTCTCTTTTAATCTTTCAACTATTTTTTCATTCAAATTGTAATCTTCTATTCTTAATATTTTTGATGGTTTAACAATTGTTATTTCATATGCATCTGATAATGGTGGTTTTACAATTACAATTCTAAAAATCCCCAATTGAATAATCAAACTGTTCTTTTTTTCTTGTTCTATAAATGAATCTCTTCTATTTCTAGCAATATATATTATCTTATCGATTAAATCTTCTATATCTTTATTTCCATATACTTTATCTATTTCCTCCAAATACCATTCACCAGGTTTCCCTCTTTTTCTTTTTACTTTTGTATTTTCGATAATATGAACAGATATTGTATCATCAGTAAATAAATCTAAAAAGGGTGGATTTTCTATTGAAAGACCTTCTTTTTCAATAAATAAACAGTCAACATTATATACTTTAGCAGTTTCATATAATATCCTATCAGACGTCAATAATGTGGATTTTGTCTCTCTCGCAATTTTAATAATTAAATAATCTATATATCCGTGTTTGGCCAATCTTATTTGTTCTAATGTTGGTTTTTCTCCCAATATTATTACCTTATAATTATATTTTTCAGATAATTCCCTAATTTTTTGCAGTTCTCTTAGACCAATCAATCCTTTTTCAAGACCTTTATTTGCCTGAGCTTGCAATTCATCAATTACGGGTACAGGTATTATTACTTCATTAAATGAAATACTATTATTTAATAATGATCTTGATATATATTCGTCGATTACTACAGAAGTATCTAACGTTATTTTATCTAATTTCATCAATTATTTTATTATATTCTTTCTCAAAACTATTTAACCTATCTAAAGCCCTCTTTATTGCATCTATTAATACTTCTCTTGGTTTTCTTTTTCCATTAGTTCTTATATATAAGTAAATATCTTTTATTAGAGGATGATTTTCCTTCCATGCAGCAATTATTACATCCGGATCTTTATCCAATTCTTCTTTTAATAGCATAGAAATGGTTGCTTTATCATTTTCAAATATTATTTCCATTTCTGTCTCGCTTTCCTTATTTACTTTCATTCCTATTATATTATATAAATATTTTATATAACTTTATCTCTTAACCTCCTTATTTCAAAATTAAATAAATTAATACTCAAAACTTCTCCATTCTTTATATTTCTCAAAAATAAAATACCGGGTTCTGGTTTATGACCCAATTCTTTCTGATATGGGGTTATATCCTGGAAAGTAGATGAATTAATTAAATCTACCCCTCTATATTCATTATAAGATGCCCTATGTATATGGCCAGTGTGAAATAAGTCTGGTACAATCTCTATTACAGAAGGGTCGTCATTTATGTATGGAACATATGGGTTTGATCCATGAGAAGGAAATATTAACCTAAACATTAACATAAACTTCATTAATTCTCCAGGGTTTTCATATCCTCCTCTCTCTCTTAAAAAAGAAATGTTTGATACTAACCAATCTAAAACATACCCATGATATAATAACACAATAATTGAATTATGTATTTTTACATATGCTGGATTTGATAAATAATGTATATTTTTCATTGAATAGGACTCTCTTAATAAAGATTTTGGCAGTTCTGGTTGTGGCTCCGCCAATCTTGGTATATCATGATTTCCTGGTATAATAATTGTCTTTATACTTTCTGGTATTTTTAATATATAATCTTCAAAACTTTTATATTGGTCCTCATATGTTTTTAATACTAATTCTTCTTTTTGTTCTGGATAAACACCAACCCCATCCACAACATCACCAACAATTATTATATAACCTATTTTTCTTGCAATTTCATTTATTTTTTCATTTTCTGTTTTTCCATTTACAAATTGTAAAAATCTATCAAATAAATTATAAAATGTATGTTTATTTCCTATTTGCCAATCACCAGTAAATAATATATATACATCATCTTCTCCAAATGTTTTTGGCCTTTTTATTGGTACATTTGGTAATATCACATTATTTGTAAAAAACATATTATTTTTATATATACCAACCAAACCAATAACAGAATCCAATGGTATATCTTTAACTATTTTAAAATCTATGTTTTCATTATCCTTGCTTATAAAGGCTTTTATAATATTATTTTCATCTTCTATAACAAGAATTATTCCTTTTTCAGTTATTTTCTTATCATAAACTAATCCAGCAATCGCAACTTCCTCATTTTCTGGTATCTTATTTAATGGGTATAATTCCCTCATTTCTGAATGATCTCTTAATATTTTCTTTATCTTATTTAATCTTTGTTTATAATATGATATCCAAGATATAATATCTGGTTTATTTTTTTGTATTTCAAATTTCTTTAGAATATTTATTTCTTTTGTTTCTCTCATTTCCTTTACCGATAATTCTATTTCTTCTCCAACACGTTTCTTTGTACTTTCTATAAGAATTAAGTTATTACTTTCTTTTTCTATACTTTGTTTATTTTCATTTATATTAAAAAAATCTTTTATATTTATAATGTTTCGTTTTTTATTGGTATTCTTTTCACTTTTTTCAACGTTTTTATTATCATTACTAACATTTCTTCCAAGTATTCTATTAATAAAATCTTCATCTATCTTATTTACATTGCTTCTTATTGCCTCCTTAAATATGATATCTAAATCTTCCTCTTTTAAATTATTTAAAAGATCATATGCTTTTTTTTCAATAAATATATTATTTTCCCATAACAGCTTTATTAGATCTTCTTTATTCATATATCTTTTTTTATTTTTTCATATATTTTTTTAAGATTATCAACATCTGATATAATCTTTAAAACTTTGTTTACTCCATTTTTTCCATTAGATATTATTTTTGATTCTATTAATTCTCCAAATATACTTTCTATTTTCTTTAAATTTTTATATACTGTTGTTTTGTCTAAAACAGATATTCCAAAACTGCTTGATAAATTTACGTATTCTTCGTATAAATTATTAAATGTTACAAAATCTTCTTTTTTTATTTGTTCCTTTATTAAGGCTAACAAAATTATTTTTTGCGTTTTGTTTAAAGTGCTTACTATAGACTCTAATATATTTAAATCAACACTAGAGAACGCTTCATCTATATCCTCTTTACCTATTTTTTCTTTATTTTTATTATACGCAATAATTGCTGATATTCTTAGTACATTTATTGCGATTCTTGCATCTCCAAAAAATTCTTTAGAAACCCTTGCAGAAATATAATTTATATCTTCCTCTGATATTGAACCTGGTTTTAGGGCTTTTATAGCCCTGTCTTTTAGAATTTCTCTCAATTCATAATAATTATATGGAGAAAATTTTACTTGAATTATCGATGAAAATGATGATTTTATTCTCTGATCTAATTGCGATATAAAAGATGGGGAATTAGAAATAAGTATTATTCTTATTCTACTTAAAAAGTTTATATCATAATTTCTTAATAGCAAATATAAGATTTCTGTATTTTCCAACTTTCTAAATATACTATCTACTTCATCCAATATTATTATTAGTTTATAATCATTATTGATTATAAATTTATATATATTTTCATATATATCATTCTTTCTAACTCCGCTTTTTATATTTGTGTTTGCTAGTTCTTCATATATTTTTTTAAATATGTAATAATCCACATCATCTGATAGTATTTGTTTACAGTTTACATATGCAACTCTTACTTTTAGCTTATTTTTTGCTGAATAAAACGATATACCTTTACTTAAATACCTTGCCATTAAAGTTTTCCCAGTACCAGTAGTTCCATATAAAAATAAGTTGCTTCCTGTATTTCTATTTAAAAATAAGTTTATATTTGATAATATGATTTCTTTTTCTTTATCTCTAAATTTGATTTCGTATGGAATGAAATCTTCTTCAAAATATCTTCCATCCACAATAAGGCTTTTATCTTTATTTGATATTTTTTCAAAATCTGATAAAAAATAGTCTATTATAGAATTTGTCATCATAATATCCTATATTATAAAAAATTTTATAAAATGTCTTTGCATTTGATTTAAAAAATGATAATAAGCCTTCTTATTCCTTAAAATAACAAATTTTTTGTGATTTTAAAAAAATTTGCCCCAAAATTTTTTCCATGATTGATTTTTCCTTCTAAAAATATCTATAATTTTTCTGCTTAAAAATATTGCTTATCAAAAAATTTATAAAAGATATTTATAAAATTTTTGGTACACCTATATCAAAATGTAAACTAACTTATATTATATTTGCCGGATTTTTGTATACTACTAGTTAGTAGTTAATTATTCTGTTAGCATCATTTCAAGAAGGATTATAATATATTTTGAAGACGGTGTTCCCTATAATCTTTTAAAATTTTCTTTAACCTCTCTCCATCAACATTTTTTTCTGACGCATTAGAATTCTCCTCATAAAATTTTTCAACAATAACAAAATTTTTTAATTCCTTAAATTCATCTACAACATAAAATCTCGAAAAAATACTTCTAGCTTCTATAAGATTTTCTTTTTTTACAAAAAATTTTACATCTTTTCCTTTATAATATGATATATATTCTTCTTTAAATTCATCTATAAATATTTTGCTATAATGAAGTTTGTTCAAATACAAAAAAGAAATTTTTGGTATAACATTATCATTAATTTTTAATCTTTCTATTAAAATCTTAGATAGAGTGTTATAATCACTTAATAAATCAATATATTTTTTATTCAATTCTTCCACTATTTTTTCTTTTTCTTTTTGATCTTTTTTATTCTTTATGATGATTTTTATTATTTCAATGTCTTTTTTATTTACGGGTCTTTTTCTTTTCTTATTATGTTTTTTTGTTTCTTTTTCTTTTTCTTTTAAATTATTTTTTGCGGACACAACCTCTACTTTTCTGTTTTTTAGTATATATCTTAATATTTTAACATATTCTTCTTGGTTTTCTGAAAATCTTTTAGCTTTTTCAAATATTTCTTTTAATCTTTTTAATGCTTCTATTGCCGATATATAAGCATCAAATTCATGACTATTTTCGAATATATTCTTTAAATTTTCGTTTTTATAATATTTATTTTTTATTTCTAAACTAATATCTTCCTTAGGACTGTACACACCAATATTTAGTTTTGATGCTATATCTAATATTGTCTTTGGTATATCTTTTTTATCTGTAGCAATGAGCACAACATATTTTAAATTACTTATATATTTAATTATATCTTCATTTTGTATATTCTTTCCACTTATTTTGTCAATTATATTTCCATTATCATCTATAACAACCAATCCTAGATTTGTACCTGGATCTATCCCAACGATTAGAGACTTTAGCATTATTATATTATATTTTATTTTTTCCTTAAAAGTCTACATCTCTTTTAAATCTTACTAACATATTATTAATAAATGCCAAATGATTGGTCATATTTAGTAGAATTACAAAAGAATAAACCAGGTACTTTGGCAAAGATATTGAAACATAATGCACCAAAATACATAAGGGAAGAAGTAAGAAGATTAATTAAAGAAGGTAAAATTAAGAATATACAAGAATTAGTACAAAAAGCAGTAAATGAAAAAAAGAGTTTAATAAAAGTATTAGAAGAATATGGAATAGAAAATAAGGAAAGAAGATTTGGAAAAGGAAGTATAAGATGTATAATATGTAAATCTCATGACAGAGTTATTAGAAGATATAAGATAAATATATGTGGAAGATGTTTTAGAGAAATGGCAAAGGAACTGGGATTTAAAGTTCTTGGAGAATAATGGTGGATATAATTAATGATTTTCTAGCTCATGCTACAAATTGTATAAATATTGGAAGAAGAAATGTGGAATTTAATTATTATAATAAACTATTATTAAATATTTTAGAAAAGTTAAAAGAACATAAATATGTTGAAGAATATAAAACCGAAGGAAAGAAAATAATTGTTAGGTTTTCAGAATATTTTAATTTTGGAAAGGCAATTCATCCAAGATTTCCTGTATCATATAAGGAATTAGAAAAGTATGAAAAAAGATATTTGCCAGCAAGTGGTTTCGGGATATTATTGATATCTACTAATAGAGGTGTTAAAACAAATGAAGAGTGTAAAAGGGAAAAAATAGGAGGTGTTTTAGTTGCAGTTGTCTATTAAAGTCTTCTTAAATATTCTTCTAATTTTTCTCTTAATTCTTTATTATTTAATATAGATTCTATTTCAGATAATTTTCCTTCTATGGATAATAATTTTCTATATAATATACCTAATGCAATCCATATCTGTACTTTTGAAGGATTATCTGAATTTTCATATATATCTTTATATTTTTTTGTCTCTTCTATTAATGATTTTACAAAATCTCTAAATACAGGATCTAAGCTATCTTTCCAATCAGAGGCCATAATCTTTTAATATTTTGTTTTTTACTTCTTCAAAATGCTCTACTATTTTTTCAGGTTCTAATCCGTTTTTTAAATATCTTGAAAACTGTCTTTTATATTTTTCAGGATCTTTTTCTTTTAACATTAATGCATAATTTTTTATATGTTCCCCCTTTATTCTATCTTCAGAAGGTAAAATTTCTTCACTATGTGGTATTTCCAATCCAGCGTCAATAGCACCTTTTAGTGCTGCGTATAATGAATTTCCCTTTGTAGATCTAAATCTTCCAATATCCAATATTGCCTCTTCAATTCCTCTTTTCTTTGCTTCTAGACCTGCTAATAAACCAACTAAATATGCTGTTGGTAAATTTCCTCTATGACCTTTCCATCCATATTTCTTTTCTAATATTTTTGAATGTATTGTTAATAATGTTTTATCTCCATTTTCATTATATAATATTATTTGTGCTAATATATTGTTTAAAAATCTTCTAACAACGAATCTTGGTTTTTTTGATTTTAATAACTTTAATCTCTTTCTGTAATCTGTAATATTTTTCCTTCTTCTTCTAAATTTTACTACGTAAGTAGGACCTGTAGCCATTAAAGATATTTTTATAAGTAATTTTTTAAATTTAATTTAGTTAAATTTTAAATTTGTTTATATTTGAAATGAATTATAATATTAAAAATAATTCTTTTGGCATGTATAATATATTATCTCCAAATTCTAATTCAAAATCTCCAATAATAATTCCATATTCTGCATTATACCTTCTCATACTATTTCTTACTTGTTTTTCTGCATTTTTATCCTTTCCAAATTTAACCTCTACAGGTATGATTTTATTATTATTGGTTTTTATTAGAAAATCTGCGCTATTTTTGTTAGGATCGTAAAAAACCTTTATATTTGACATATTATGAGTTATTTGTATTTTATATAATACTGAAGCCATGTATTCTTCAAATAAGAATCCTATATCACTCTCTTTAAATGTTCCCAAATAGTCTTTTATCATAAATCTTATTGTTGGTGTTATAAAATAATATTTTCTTCGTTTTCTGCTTTCTTTTTCTTCGCTTCCCAATGGTTTGACAGAAAATATTAAAGAAGACATTTTTAAATATTCTAAAATTTTCTGTACATTATCTTTACTTATATTTAAACCATTTGAAATACTTTCTATACTTATTTTTTCTGCTCCTGCCAAATAATTTATAATTTTTATAGTATCTTCTATACTAGAAGATTTAACGTTATTTATAGTAGGGATATCTAAATAAGCAATTTTTTTGATTGTCTCTAATAACAAATCTTCAGAATTCTTTTTATATAATGCTGTAAATGGAAAACCCCCAAATTTTAGGAAATCTTCAATTTCATAAGAATATAATTTTATTTTTTTATATATTTCTATAATTTCGTTATTATTAAAAAATTCTTTAGTAAATTTAGGAATGAGCGAATTATCATTTAATAATTTTAGTATTTCATCCTTAAGTATTTTGGTTTTATAGTATTTATCTATCTTTTTTGATATTTTTAAATATTCAATAAAGTTTAAAGGAAATAAATATTCCTTTTTTGCCCTTCTAGCTAAATCTGCACTAGCTTCTTTTTCTAATTCTAGTGCAGAAGAACCGGCGGCAAGTATAAATGAATTTTGATAATTATCATAAATAACTTTTAATGTTAGAGCCCAATTTGGATCATAATTTACCTCATCTAATAACAAAAACACTGGTTCTTCAGAAATTGCTAAATCTTCAAATAAAATTTTAGATTCATAAACGTCTATACTAGATCTTAAATCGTAATTAAGACTTTTTAAGTCATCTACAGATATAAACAATACCCTCTCTCTAGGTATATTCTTTTCTTTAATTAGGTATAAATATGTTTGATACAATAATGTTGTTTTGCCAGTTCCTCTTAATCCAGGTATGATAATTAATCTATCAATCTTTGTATTTTTTTCAAGAAAATTATTTATATGGTTTTTTATTCTGGAAAAGATGTGTCTTTTTGGAAGTGGTTTATTATTCTCATCTGTAGTATATTTTAAGGCTAACTTTTCTGTATATTGTATTCTTCTTTCTAGGTAAGTTTTTAGTATGTCAATATCCATGATATTATAATAACATTTAATATTATAAATTTTATCATCTGTCGTAATTCTTAGTATTAATATATCCATAATAATATATTAGTGTTTAGTATTTATATATATTACTTTTTTATAACTATTGGTATGTTAATATAACATCTACATCCTAAAAATTAGGATAAAAATATAAATTATTATTGTACCAATTTTGAGATAAAGAGAAACTATATTATCTTATTTAATTCCTTTAGACTCTTTTTATCTAAATCTTTTAATATTATCTGATACAAATTATCATTTTCATCAATAAACAAAATTTTATCATCGAAATTAAATATATTTTTCGGAGAAATTATTTTTATTTCTAATTCTTTATTATTTATAAGAGCATTTAATAATATTGTTTCTCCTTCGATTTCTATTTTCTTTATTTTCTCTATTTTATATATTATAGAATTATATTTTATTGCATTTTCTAATATTTTCCTAGAATCATAATCTAAAATTGTATAATCTTCTAATAAAAATATTTCATTGAAATTATCATCATAAAATCCTACAAATTTAGGATTTGAAATTGGGAATAATAATTTAGGCATAAGATTTTCATATTTTTTACCATTATATATAACATTTACTCTACTGGGTCTATCAGCTGATTCTATTTTTATATTTTTATCTTTTATTATATTTAAATCAATTGTTTCAGATTTTTCGATAATTTTTTCTATTTTTTCCATATTTTCTATTTGATTCTTAAATAATTCATAGAATTTTCCTTTTTTCTTAATTAATTCATTAGGTTTTCCTTCTTCTACAATTTTTCCATCTTCTATAACAACAACTCTATCCATATTTAATATTTCTGACAAATTATGTGAAATATATATTAAAGTTTTATCTTTTGAAATATTTAATATAGAAGAAAATATTTGTTCTCTACTTTTTGAGTCAATATTCGATGTTAATTCATCAAATATAAATATATCAGGATTTCTTATTATATTTCTTGCAATTGTTATTTTTTGTCTTTGTCCTCCAGATAATCTTGTTCCTTCTTCTCCTGCCGGGGTATCGTATGCAAATGGTAATTTAATTATATCATCATGTATATTTACAATTTTACAAACTTTTATTATTTCTATTTCATTTATATTTTGATTTCCGTAAGATATATTATATCTAATAGTATTATCAAAGATTTCTGGATTTTGAGATAAATAAGATATTTTTTCTCTAAGATATGTTAAATCTATATCTTTTATATTTTCATTTCCAATCAATATTTCTCCATCATTTACATCATAAAATCTTAATAATAATTTTGCAATTGTTGTTTTCCCTGCACCATTTTTTCCAACAATTGCAACTTTTTCTTTAGGTTTTATTGTAAAAGAAATATTTTTTAATACAGGAAAACCTGGTTCATATCCAAATGTAACATTAACAAATTTTATTTCATCAATAACATTTGGTTTTAAAGCATTTTCTTTATTTAATATTTTCGGTTTATCTTCTAATAATTCTAAAATTCTTTCGGCAGAAACTAAAGCTTCTGAAAAATCGCTGAAAAATTTTCGATATGTGTAGAGCGGACCATAAATATTTAATATATAAGTTACAAAAGCAACTAATATACCCAATTCGATTAAACTATTAATTACAAAAATTCCGCCAATGTACCATATAAATACGGTAGTTAAATCTATTATAAGAAATAATAATTCACCTCTTGTTGAAATAAGTGTATCCACTTTAACATCTATCGTATACCAAGAGCTTATTACGTTTTTTGTTTTTTCATATTCATCTTTTTCCTTTGAAAATAACTTAATAGTATTAAAATTTCTTAGAATATTATTTACTCGAGTTTCAATATCTACTGACTTTATTTTTGCTTTTTTACTCATTGTTTTTATTCTCCTTTCATAAATTATAAAAAGAACAAAAATAATTGTTGCAGAAATTATTACAGGTATTGCTAAAAAAGGCAGCAATAGAAAAAGTATAATAATAGTTCCAATAAGTGTTAGAGTATCTATAGTTATAAAAGTCAAATCGGCTATAATAAATCTGTTTATTTCACCTATATCGGATTGATATCTAACTATTAATCTAGAAGGGGAATATTTCTCTATAAAAGAAATATCATTAAAAATTATATGTCCTAATAATAACTCTCTTATTTCTTTTGTAATTTTTGTTTCTGTAATGTTTAATAAAACACTTCCAATTAAATATAAAAATCTATAGACTAGGTAAGACATTAACATTAAGAAAATTATTGTAATAAATTCTTCTGATGATGGTGTTTTTGATATAAGAACTTTGTTTATTAATAAAGCTGTTAAATAAGGAGGAATTAAACTTATAATAGTACCTATAATAAATATAATAATAATTAAAGCAATTTCTTTCTTATATTTTTTAATAATTTGTATTAAAAATCCATATATTTCTTTTTTAGATCTTTCCGTTTCTTCTTTTTCAATTATTTCAGTTTTTACTTTTAAATTAAATTCGTCTACAATTTTTTGTATATTATAAGCTTTTTTCTTTGTAAAATATGCAACTTCAAAAACTTTTCCATTTTTTTGGGCAATTAATTTGCATATACTTATTCCATATTCTATATCTAACCTTTCTACATTATCAATTTCTAATATTTTGTTTTTATTATTATCATATACAGAAATTTTATCATCTAAAATTTCAATAGTTTCTTCAGTAAAATTAAGATTTCTATCAAGATCCGTTTTAAATATTGCTTTAAAATGATCTGTCATAAAATATAAATAATTGTAAATTTACTAAAGTTTTTAATAAAATAGTTTAGACATCTCAAAACAATATATATTATAAGCTTTTATGAATTGAAAAAATATCTATAAATTTATGTTTAAAGGATGGAAAGCATTAAGAGAAGAAATTAAAAGAAAAGAAGAAGAAAAAAGATTGGAAGCAATAAAAAGGTTAGGAGAATTACTGGAAAAAATAGGTGCAACTCCTGAAGAAACTATAAAAATAATAAGGGAAATTAGGGAAGAAAATTAAAATGAAAATTTAGTCTTTATTCTGAAAATACAGGTTTATTAAAATATTAGAAGATGCAATTTAAAAATTAAATCCGCCGCGGGTGGGATTTGAACCCACGCCCCCTTTCGGGGATATGGTCTCCAGCCATACCCCTTGGTCCGCTCGGGCACCGCGGCATAAATGTCCCCCGCCCATCGTTACCAATATTCATCTTTTCATATTGGTTCGTCTAAGCGGGGATACATATTTAATATAATTTAATACAAAAATATTTTTATGTTAACAAGAAATTTACTGGAAAAGATAAATCAAAAGATAAATCAAATAAAAAAAGGTGAAGAAAATGATAAGGAAGAAAAAATTAATATTGGAAAATTAGATTTAGATAATTTTGAAGTAAAAGAAAAGAAAAAATACGGATTTATAGATTCTTCTCATGTAAATGGAATTGTTGGTCCTTATAGTTATATATATTCAAGGGCGGTAATTGTTTCTGATGATATATATGAAAGTATAGAGGATATAGAATTTTTTGAAACATCTTTTATAAGAGCAATGAATAACGAAAATTTTGATATTCAAGACATTTCAGAATTATTATCAAAAAATTTAGAATATAAATTGGCGAGAAAATATTCTGATAGGTATATATTTATAGATGGATCAATAATATCAGATTCTATATTATATTCAAAGTTTCTGTATAATTTTTATAATGAAAATATTGAAAATAGGAGAAAAGAATTTTTAGAAAATTTTGAATATTTAATAAATAATGGAAATTTGTTGGCAGTTGCAAAAAGAATATTAAATTTAGATATAATAAAGCCAGGTAGATCTGATTTATTAACATTGATGAAATTTTTTCCATCAGAAATATTTTATACAGATATTAAAGAAAAACAATTAAAAGAATTTTTAGGTTTTAAAATTCCAAACTGTTCATTTTGTAACAAAAATATATATATAATATATTTCAGAGCAAGATATAATGATCATATATATAGATTGGAAGGAATGGAAAAAATTGGAAAAGAAAAGTTCAAAGAAATAATAAAAGAATTTGTTTATGATCAAAAATCTTATCCCAAAGGGTTAAAATTGGCCCATAACTTATGTAAAATAACAAATAAAGAAAAATTGGGATTAGAAAGTTATATTAAGAAAAGTTTGGGATTTGAAAAAACTGTTGGTTGGGAAACTCATTAGGGTCCGGGGCGGGATTTGAACCCGCGATCTTCGGGTCCACAGCCCGACGCCTTACCACTAGGCTACCCGGACCATAAAAAGTATTATAAAATTCATATTTTTAACTAATATAAATTGAAGGCATTACACCATTTGGAGGATATGCTCTAGC